>CAJNCE010000005.1:0-142844 GCA_905221185.1 bacterium
GAACTCGCTCAAATTAACGAGAGATTCCTCGGTTTTCATTTCATTAAAAGTAAGAGACCTATTTTTTCAGTAGACTCCATTTGTATCAGCTTCTTTTTTGATGATTAACGCATGGTTACAAATTCTTCAGATGCAGTTGGGTGAATCGCTACGGTTGCATCGAAGTCAGCCTTGGTTGCTCCCATTTTGATAGCAACGGCAAATCCTTGAATCATTTCATCAACGCCGTAACCAATTCCATGAAGTCCGACAACTTTTTCTTCAGAACCAGCTGTGATCAATTTGAAACGTGTTTCTTGACGGTTGCAAGTACAAGCAGAGTACATAGAAGTAAAGCTTGATTTGTAAACCTTGATTTGGTCTTGACCGTATTCTTTAATAGCTTGCTCTTCTGTCAGCCCAACAGTTCCGATAGCAGGGTGTGAAAAGACAACAGTTGGAATAGTTGAGTAGTCCATTTTTGCAGTTGTTTTGCCGTTAAAGAGACGTTCAGACAAAGTACGTCCGGCCTTGATAGCAACTGGAGTCAATTCTTTCTCACCCGTTACATCACCTAGAGCATAGATTCCCTCAACAACAGTATTTTGGTATTCATCCACTTGGATAAAGCCACGTTCGTTTAGAGTCACTCCAGCTTTTTCAAGTTGCAAGCCCTTAACGTTTGGACGGCGACCTGTAGCCCAGATAACTTGGCTAGCTGTGTGACTAGTACCATCTTCGAAATGAATGGTAATGCCTTCAGCAGTTTTTTCTAACTTGGCAGGGACTTTGTGTGTATGAAGTGGCAAGTTTGTTCTTTCCATTTCCTTGACCAAACCTTCAACGATGTAAGAATCAAAACCACGTAAAGGACGATCGCGACGAACAAAGAGGTCTGTCTTGACACCAAAAGTGTGGAGTACACCAGCCAATTCAACGGCAATATAACCCGCGCCTAGAATAGCAACTGACTCTGGCAATTCTTCCCAAGCAAATACATCATCAGAAGAGCCACCTAGTTCTGCACCAGGAATATTAGGAATACTTGGATGGGCACCAGTCGCAATCACGATATGTTTAGCACGAATGAGTTCACCATTTACGTTGACAGTATGAGAATCTACAAATTCAGCATGACCTTCAATCAAGTCTACACCGTTGCGTTTAAAACTGCCGTCATAAGAAGAACGAGCGCGATCGATGTAGGATTCACGATTGCGACGTAGGGTTGCAAAGTCAAAGTTAAGATCAGTAGTCTTAAAGCCATAATCTTCTCCAAATTGATGGAAAGTTTCAGCGATTTGCGCCCCGTACCACATGATTTTTTTAGGAACACAACCGACGTTGACACAGGTTCCACCTAGTTTCTTTTCCTCAATAACGGCTGCTTTGGCTCCATGTTCACCAGCACGGTTCATGGTAGCAATTCCTCCGCTACCTCCACCGATAGCAATGATATCATATTCTCTCATTGAAAACTCCTTTGTACTCTTTTAAATAGTAGAGTGTCATTTTTTGATAGTCATATTCTATCTTTTTTTTGATGTGATTGCAAAAATCTGCTACGTTTAAAAAAATTAAAGAAAAGGCTTGCAAAAAGGGAAAATAAAGTGTATTATACAACTGGTACAATAACAATAAAAATAAATTCCGAACAATAAGTGAATCCTGAAATGTCATTATTTCGTTCTGAAATGTTATTGTTTCAAATTGATAATTTTTGTATAATATTGTTAAGAACTTTAAATCAAAAAGGAGTTTCATTATGAAAAAGAATCGTAAGGCTAAAAAGTGGCAATTGTATGCAGCAATCGGTGCTGCAAGTGTTGTTGTATTGGGGGCTGGGGGCATTTTGCTCTTTAGACAACCTTCTCAAACCGCTGTAAAAGATGAGCCAACTCATCTTGTTGTTGCTAAGGAAGGAAGCGTGGCATCCTCTGTTTTATTGTCAGGGACAGTAACAGCAAAAAATGAACAATATGTTTATTTTGATGCTAGTAAGGGAGATTTAGATGAAATCCTTGTTTCTGTGGGGGATAAGGTCAGCGAAGGGCAGGCTTTAGTTAAGTACAGTAGTTCAGAAGCACAGGCGGCCTATGATTCAGCGAGTCGAGCAGTAGCTAAGGCAGATCGTCATATCAACGAACTCAACCAAGCACGGAATGAAGCCGCTTCAGCTCCGGTTCCACAGTTGCCAACACCAGCAGGAGGCGAAGGAACTGCAGTGCAAACTCCAGCTCCAGTCGCAGGAAATTCAGTATCCTCTATTGATGCACAACTAGGTGATGCTCGTGATGCCCGTGCAGATGCAGCTGCGCAATTAAGTAAGGCTCAAAGTCAGTTGGATGCAATGACGGTTCTCAGTACCCTAGAGGGAACTGTGGTCGAAGTCAATCGTAACGTTTCCAAATCTCCAACAGGAGCTAGCCAAGTGGTAGTTCATGTCGTAAGCAATGAAAACTTGCAAGTTAAGGGTGAACTATCTGAATATAACCTTGCCAACTTATCTGTCGGTCAAGAAGTAACCTTTACATCTAAAGTTTACCAAGATAAGAGCTGGACTGGTAAGATTAGCTATATTTCTGACTACCCTAAAAACAATGGCGAAGCAGCAAGTGCAGCTCCTGCCGCAACAGGTGGTAATTCTGGTTCTAAATATCCATATACCATTGATGTTACTAGTGAAATTGGTGACTTGAAACAAGGATTTTCAGTAAGCGTTGAGGTCAAGAATAAGAGTAAAGCCATTTTGGTTCCTCTAACAAGTGTTGTGACTGAAAATGATAAGAACTATGTCTGGGTGCTTGACGAGCAGAAAAAGGCTAAGAAAGTGGAAGTTGGTTTGGGCAATGCTGATGCAGACAACCAAGAAATCACTTCAGGTCTGACAAATGGAGTCAAGGTCATCAGTAACCCAACGTCTTCTCTAGAGGAAGGAAAAGAGGTGAAGGCTGATGAAGCAACTAATTAGTCTAAAAAATATCTGCAGAAGCTACCGTAACGGTGACCAAGAATTGCAGGTTCTCAAAAATATCAACCTAGAAGTAAATGAGGGTGAGTTTGTTGCCATCATGGGACCATCTGGTTCTGGTAAGTCCACTCTCATGAATACGATTGGCATGTTGGATACACCAACTAGTGGAGAATATTATCTTGAAGGCCAAGAAGTAGCTGGACTGGGTGAAAAACAACTAGCCAAGGTCCGCAACAAACAAATCGGATTTGTCTTTCAGCAGTTCTTTCTTCTATCCAAACTCAATGCTCTGCAAAATGTAGAATTGCCCTTGATTTATGCAGGAGTTTCAGCTTCAAAACGGCGCAAGTTAGCTGAGGAATATCTAGATAAGGTTGAATTGACAGAACGAAGTCACCATTTACCTTCGGAATTATCTGGTGGTCAAAAGCAACGTGTAGCTATTGCGCGTGCCTTGGTAAATAATCCTTCTATTATTCTAGCGGACGAACCGACAGGAGCCTTGGATACCAAAACAGGGAATCAAATCATGCAACTATTGGTTGAACTAAATAAAGAAGGAAAAACCATTATCATGGTAACGCATGAGCCTGAGATCGCTGCTTATGCCAAACGCCAGATTGTCATTCGAGATGGAGTTATTTCATCTGATAGTGCTCAGTTAGAAAAGGAGGAAAACTAAGATGCAGAATCTGAAATTTGCCTTTTCATCTATCATGGCCCACAAGATGCGCTCTTTGCTTACCATGATTGGGATTATTATCGGTGTTTCATCAGTTGTTGTGATTATGGCTCTGGGAGATTCTATGTCTCGACAGCTCAATAAAAACATGACCAGATCTCAGAAAAATATTAGTGTCTTTTTCTCTTCTAAAAAAAGTAAAGATGGGTCTTTTACTCAGAAACAATCAGCTTTTACGATTTCTGGAAAAGAAGAGGAAGTTCATGTTGAACCACCAAAACCGCAAGAATCTTGGGTCAAGGAGGCAGCCAAACTCAAGGGAGTGGATAATTACTATGTAACCAACTCAACGAACGCCATCTTGACTTATAAAGATAAAAAGGTTGAAAATGCCAATTTGACAGGTGGTAACAGAACTTATATGGAGGCTGTTAACAATGAAATTCTTGCAGGTCGTAGTCTGAGAGAACAAGATTTCAAAGAGTTTGCAAGTGTTATTTTGCTTGATGAAGAATTATCCATTAGTCTATTTGGCTCTCCTCAAGAGGCTATTAACAAGGTTGTAGAAGTCAATGGATTTAGTTACCGGGTCATTGGTGTTTATACTAGCCCAGAATCTAAAAATTCAAAAATATATGGTCTTGGTGGCTTGCCTATTACCACAAATATTTCCCTTGCTGCGAATTTTAATGTAGATGAAATAGCTAATATTGTCTTTCGAGTGAATGATACAAGCTTGACTCAAACTCTGGGGCCAGAATTAGCACGAAAAATGACAGAGCTTGCTGGCTTGCAACAGGGAGAATATCAAGTAGCAGATGAGTCAGCTACATTTGCAGAAGTTCAACAATCGTTTAGTTTTATGACGACGATTATTAGTGCCATTGCAGGAATTTCTCTCTTTGTTGGAGGAACTGGTGTAATGAACATTATGCTTGTTTCGGTGACGGAGCGTACGCGTGAGATTGGTCTCCGTAAGGCTTTGGGTGCGACACGTGCTAATATTTTAATTCAGTTTTTGATTGAATCCATGATTTTGACCTTGCTTGGCGGAGTCATTGGTTTGACAATTGCGACAGGCTTAACCGCTATAGCTGGTATACTTTTACAAGGTTTGATTGCGGGTATAGAAGTGGGAGTATCAATCCCAGTTGCCCTATTTAGTCTTGCAGTTTCTGCTAGTGTTGGTATGATTTTTGGGGTCTTGCCAGCCAATAAGGCATCGAAACTTGATCCAATCGAAGCCCTTCGTTATGAATAAGATCAACAAGATGGACACTTGTCTATCTTGTTTTTGTATGGATTTCCCTATCGAAAATCATTAAAAATGTGATATAATGAAGTGTTAGAAAAACAGGTTTCATTAGCCTGGAAAGGAAAAATTATGTCTGAAAAGAATTTTTATATTACAACGCCGATTTACTATCCATCTGGGAAACTTCATATCGGTTCTGCCTACACAACCATCGCATGTGATGTCCTAGCCCGTTACAAACGCTTGATGGGTTACGATGTCTTTTATCTGACAGGTCTTGATGAGCATGGTCAGAAAATCCAACAAAAAGCAGAAGAAGCTGGCATCACACCTCAAGCCTATGTTGATGGGATGGCAGTTGGAGTTAAAGAACTCTGGCAATTACTAGATATCTCTTATGATAAATTTATCCGTACAACTGATGATTACCATGAAAAAGTAGTGGCTCAAGTCTTTGAGCGCTTGCTGGCTCAAGATGACATCTACTTGGGTGAATACTCTGGCTGGTATTCAATATCAGATGAGGAATTCTTTACAGAAAGTCAACTTGCAGAAGTTTTCCGTGACGAAGCCGGAAATGTGACGGGCGGTATTGCTCCATCAGGTCACGAAGTTGAATGGGTATCTGAAGAATCCTACTTCCTTCGCCTCAGTAAATACCAAGACCGCTTAGTCGAATTTTTCAAAGCCCATCCTGAGTTCATCACTCCAGATGGTCGTCTCAATGAAATGCTGCGCAACTTCATCGAACCAGGTTTAGAGGATTTGGCGGTTTCTCGTACAACCTTTACATGGGGTGTTCCAGTACCATCTAATCCAAAACATGTTGTATACGTTTGGATTGATGCCCTTTTGAACTATGCGACAGCGCTTGGATACGGTCAAGACGAACATGGTAACTTTGACAAGTTCTGGAATGGAACTGTCTTCCATATGGTAGGAAAAGACATCCTTCGTTTCCACTCAATTTACTGGCCAATCCTTCTTATGATGTTGGATATCAAATTGCCAGATCGTTTGATTGCCCATGGTTGGTTTGTCATGAAAGACGGCAAAATGTCTAAGTCTAAAGGGAATGTTGTCTATCCTGAAATGTTGGTAGAGCGCTATGGACTAGATCCGCTTCGTTACTACCTCATGCGTAGCCTTCCAGTTGGTTCAGACGGAACATTTACTCCTGAAGACTATGTCGGCCGTATCAATTATGAATTAGCCAATGACCTTGGAAACCTCCTCAACCGTACGGTTTCTATGATTAACAAGTATTTTGATGGACAAATTCCTGCCTATGTGGAAGGTGTGACAGAATTTGACAATGCTCTTGCTCAAGTAGCTGCTGAATCAATCGCTGACTACCATACACACATGGAAGCAGTTGACTACCCACGTGCACTTGAAGCAGTTTGGACTCTTATCTCCCGTACTAATAAATACATCGACGAGACAGCTCCATGGGTCTTGGCTAAGGATGAAGCACTTCGTGACCAATTGGCAAGTGTTATGAGCCACTTGGCAGCCAGCCTTCGTGTCGTAGCTCACATGATTGAACCATTTATGATGGAAACTAGTCGTGCGGTCATGACTCAACTCGGATTGGAAGAAGTAGCGAGCCTTGAGAACTTGAGTTTGGCTGACTTCCCAGCAGATGTGACTGTAGTTGCCAAAGGAACACCAATCTTCCCACGTTTGGATATGGAAGAAGAAATCGCCTATATCAAAGAACAAATGGAAGGCAACAAACCAGCAGTCGAAAAAGAATGGAATCCAGACGAAGTTGAACTCAAACTAAACAAGGAAGAGATCAAGTTTGAAGACTTTGACAAGGTAGAAATCCGTGTCGCAGAAGTCAAAGAAGTTTCCAAAGTAGAAGGTTCTGATAAGTTGCTTCAATTCCGCCTAGATGCAGGTGATGGTCAAGATCGTCAAATCCTCTCAGGAATTGCCAAATACTATCCAAATGAACAAGAATTGGTCGGCAAGAAAGTCCAAATCGTTGCCAACCTCAAACCACGTAAGATGATGAAAAAATATGTCAGCCAAGGGATGATCCTCTCAGCTGAACATGATGGAAAATTAACCCTTCTCACAGTTAATCCAGCTGTACCAAACGGAAGTGTGATTGGGTAAAAGTAGACAGGACTAGTTCAGGCTAGTTCTGTTTTTTTATTTAACTATTATGCTTTACAAACTAGTTTAAAAGTAGTATACTATAGGTGAAGATACTAGTAGGTATTACAAAATAGATTAGAAGGGAGAAGGGATGAAAGAAACTCAACTATTAAAAGGTGTTCTTGAAGGTTGTGTCTTGGATATGATTGGTCAAAAAGAACGATATGGTTATGAGTTGGTTCAGACTTTGCGAGAGGCTGGATTTGATACTATCGTTCCAGGAACTATTTATCCTTTGTTGCAAAAGTTAGAAAAAAATCAATGGATAAGAGGCGACATGCGTCCGTCGCCAGATGGTCCAGATCGGAAGTATTTTTCGTTAACGAAAGAAGGAGAAGAGCGTGTCTCGGTCTTTTGGCAACAATGGGATGATTTGAGTCAAAAAGTAGAAGGGATTAAGAATGGGGGTTAAACCATGAAGAAAATGAAGTATTATGAAGAAACAAATGCTTTGTTGCATGAGTTTTCTGAGGACAATCAGCAGTATTTTGAGGAGCTGTGGGAAAGTTTTAATCTTGCTGGATTTCTCTATGATGAAGACTATCTCAGAGAGCAGATCTATTTGATGATGTTAGATTTCTCAGAAGCAGAACGAGATGGCATGAGTGCAGAGGATTATCTAGGTAAGAATCCTAAAAAAATAATGAAAGAGATACTCAAGGAAGCACCACGCAGTTCTATCAAGGAGTCGCTGTTAACGCCAATCCTTGTCCTAGTAATATTACGTTATTATCAACTACTAGGTGACTTTTCTAAAGGTCCAATATTAACAGTCAATTTGCTCACGTTTTTAGGGCAACTTCTTCTTTTTCTAGTTGGCTTTGGGCTTGTGGCTACAATCTTACGTTGGAGCTTAGTCCAAGATTCTCCTAAAATGAAAATTGGCACCTATGTTGTCGTTGGGGTTCTTGTTCTGCTAGTTGTTCTGGGATATGTAGGAATGGTAAATTTCATACAAGTAGGAGCCTTTTATCTTCCTGTCCCCTGGGATAGTTTGTCTGTCTTTACGTTTTCTCTAGTCATCAGTATTTGGAATTGGAAAGAACCGATTTTTCGTCCATTTGTCAGTATGATTGTTGCCCATCTTATTGTAGGTTCTCTGCTTCGTTACTATGAGTGGATGGGCATTTCACATGTTTTCTTCACAAAAATCATTCCTTTAGCTGTTCTCTTTATTGGCATTTTTCTCTTGTTCCGTGGGTTTAAGAAGATAAAATGGAGTGAAATATAGTCAAAAAGCCGTTGCAAAGCGGTTTTTGACAATAATGATATATGATACGATTGATTGTTTTGATATATTATAGTAAAATGGAATAAAAATGCGTAAGGATGTTAAATATGAAGAAGTTGGTTTATGCGAGTCTAGCCTTTTTATCAGTCTTTACTTTGGCGGCTTGTTCTGGTCATAAGAAAGAGACAAAAGTTTCAGAAGCAAAAGTGGAACAAAAACAAGCTAAGTTTGATGAAAAGTTGTTTAAAGAAGCTGGTCTATTGCCGTTTAAAAGTGAAAAACAGCTTAAACTTGGAGAACTGGATTCTAAAAATCGTGCGACGGGTGCTCATATTCAGATAAAGGATAGTGATGAGCCAACTGAGAAAAGAGATTCAAAATTGACCTATGATCCAGTAGGGTGGCACAACTATAAATTCTTTTACGGAGATGGCCGGGAAGAAGCTTGGTTGATGAGTAGAGGTCATTTAATTGGTTACCAATTTAGCGGTTTGAATGACGAAAAGAGAAATTTAGTTCCTATGACTAACTGGCTCAATGCTGGAAACTATTCTGGAACGGATGAACATAACCAGAGTAGTATACTTTACTATGAAAATCGGTTGGATTCATGGCTCGCTAATCATCCAAACTACTATCTTGATTACAAGGTGACGCCAAGTTATCAAAATAATGAGCTTATTCCTAGACAGATTGAGTTGCAATATGTAGGCATTGATGAAAATGGTAAGCTCCTAGAAATTAAGTTGGGTAGCAGTAAGGAAAAGGTGGATAAGTATTCTGTGACGCATGTCATTTTAGATAATGTTTCGGCTAATGCAGAAATTAACTATTTGGACGGCACTGCTAAAAATCTAGTTGAAGATGCTAAGGTAAAAGAAGAAAAAGAAAAGGCTAAGAAGGAAGAAGAGGCAAAAGCTAAGAAAGAGGCGGAAGAAAAAGCAGAAGCTGAGAAGAAGGCGAAAGAAGAGGAAGAAAAGGCTTGTCAAGCAGAACAAGAAAAGGAAGAGAGTCAGGAATCAAACACGCAAGCAGCAAATTCAGGTGGTTATTTCAAAGATTCCAGAGGAAGATGGCATAAACCAAATGGCAAGTATGCCTCTAAGAAAGAAATTAAAGCAGCTGGATTAACTTGGTAATCATGTAAATGATGGAAGAATAGAATAAATCATTGTCAAAAAGCCGTTGCAAAGCGGTTTTTTGTTGCTTGTTTTGGGGTAATAATATAGTAGAATTATGAAGATATTAAATATTTTTTGGAGATTAAAATGAAGAAAAAAATAATTATATTGTCAATGTGTCTTATTGTAGGAATTTCTGGTTTGGGATATTATTTTTTATCTTATGTCCCCTACAGGGCTGCTGTAACTAAGTTTGAAGATACAGTTAGAGATTTAAAAGACAAAAATAAAGAGGTTGAAGAGTAAATAGCTGAGGCTGAGAAGGTAATTGAAATTGGCGAAGAGCCATTGGATTCAAAAAAATTAGAAGAATTAAAAAAAGCAATTGAAGATAGTCAAAATTCACTTCGTAAGGTACCAGAAATGGAGAAAGCGACTGCTAATATTGAGGAACAAATAGAAGAATTAAGTAAACCATTAGACTATAGTGAAACAAAAAAGAATTTATCTGACAAACAGACTCTTTATCAAAATAGTATTCTTCAGCTAAAACAAATTACAAATCCATCTAATACTTTTGTTGAAGAAAGACTCAAAGAAATTTCTTCAATTACAGGCGTACAGTCTGTTACTGAAAATAACGATCCAAATAATAAATTGAATAAACAAGGTGGGTATAAAGCGTCTGTATATTTTGTTGACAATCAAGTTACACATTCAGTAGAGGGATCTGATATTGTTCAGAAAGGAAATGATGCTGGTGGAAATGTAGAGGTGTATAAGACAAAAGAAGAAGCTGAGAAACGCAACACATATATTAGAGCATTTGATGGTACTGCTTTAAATCCTGGTTCGCACTATGTTTATGGAACAGTTTTAATTCGTACTTCACATTATTTAACAGGAACACAGCAGAAAGAGTTAACTGAAAAAATTTATAATAAACTGATTGAACTTAAATAATTAAAAATTGGATAGCTATTAGTTTATTTAACTAATATACAGTCAAAAAGCCGTTGCAAAGCGGTTTTTTGTTATAATTAAAAGAAGAATGTAGAATTAAAGGAGAATAACATGACTTTTGAAGAAATCCTGCCTGGCTTAAAGGCTAAGAAAAAATATGTACGTACTGGTTGGGGAGGGGCGGAAAACTATGTCCAACTTTTTGATACTATCGAACAAAATGGGGTTGCACTTGAAGTGACACCTTATTTCCTAATCAACGTATCTGGAGAAGGGGAAGGTTTTTCCATGTGGAGCCCGACACCTTGTGATGTTTTGGCGACAGATTGGGTAGAAGTGCATGACTAAACGTGTACTCATTACAGGCGTTAGTTCAGGGATTGGTTTGGCTCAAGCTCGCCTCTTTTTAGAGAATGGCTATCAAGTTTATGGAGTTGACCAAGGTGAAAATCCACTCTTAGAGGGTGATTTTCACTTTTTACAGAGAGATTTGACCTTGGACTTGGAGCCTATTTTTGACTGGTGCCCTCAGGTGGATGTTTTGTGCAATACTGCTGGCGTTTTGGATGATTACAAACCACTGTTGGAACAAACAGCGCAGGAAATTCAAGAAATTTTTGAAATTAACTACGTGACTCCTGTTGAGTTGACTCGTTATTATTTGACACAAATGCTGGAGAATAAAAAAGGAATCATTATCAATATGTGCTCCATAGCTTCGAGCCTAGCTGGTGGAGGTGGTCACGCCTATACTTCATCTAAGCATGCCTTGGCTGGCTTCACCAAGCAGTTGGCTTTAGACTATGCTGAAGCTGGGATTCAGGTCTTTGGGATCGCTCCAGGAGCCGTCAAGACGGGTATGACCGCTGCAGACTTTGAACCAGGTGGCTTGGCTGACTGGGTGGCTAGTGAAACACCAATCAAGCGCTGGATTGATCCAGAGGAAGTAGCAGAGATCAGCCTTTTCTTAGCAAGTGGGAAAGCGAGCGCCATGCAAGGACAAATATTGACTATTGATGGTGGCTGGTCTTTGAAGTAGGAGTAGTTGGATGGATATTCAAGAAATCACAGAAGAAAATGTATTTGATAGTCAAAACAGAATTATTAGGATTTCCAGAATTAGATATGACTAGCTATAGAAATTGGAAGGTGAAGTAGGGGGATAATGGAACTATTTAAAACATGGAAGAAAAATATAGTTCTATACGGTCTTAAATCTCAAATCGGAACTGTCTACCGAAACAGTGATAGGACAACAAGTTTTTATGATGTTGGGAATTTTCTATACCTAGCAGGGGAGTTGGATTCCAGATTTTGGGAAGATTTTGTTAGAAAATATGGTTTAGATTATAAGATTATTATTTCAGAAAATACTAATTGGCAAGATTTTCTGCATCGGAAAGTGGGGCTAACTTCTTTTACTCGCTATTCTTTTAAAGATAAGGCAAATTTTCAAGTTAAATTTCTAAATGATCTAGTTACTCATTTAGAGGAAGATTACAATATTGTGCCTATTGATAATCATATTTATAACTGCTTTTCTACGGAAGAATGGTCACAGGATTTACAGGGGGATTTTGAGTCCTATCAGGATTTTGTTTTAAAAGGTGGATTTGGCTTTGTGATTCTTAAAAATAATGAACTGATTGCTGGGATTTCCTCAGGGTTAGTTTACCGTGAAGCAGTTGAAGTGGAAGTTGCAACTAGACCAAACGAACAAGGAAATGGATTTGCTAAAAAGCTTGGTGCTGCAATGATTCTAGAGAGTTTAAATAGAGATATCTTTCCACTTTGGGATGCTCATAACGAGGCTTCCAAAAAAGTAGCAGAATTTTTAGGATATGAGTTAGTTGAACCTTATGAAGCTTTTGAACTAGAGGAAAGTGTCATATAATGATATCTAATATTGCATCTTTTAAGACGAGGTGAATGATGAAAAACCAACTAGCTCTTAGTGGCGAAAAAATTGTTGAAAAAATTTATCCTCAACTATTGCACCACGTAGGTATGATTAGAGGCGAATACTTGTTGAGAGAGCTCAATCAAAACATACTGTTACCAAGTTGTCAGCAATTTGTAAAAGATTACCTAGACACTATTTGTTCCTTGTACTCAGATGAGGAGGTCTGGTATCGTTTTTCTGAATTAACGAATACAGAAGCCAATTGTTTAGAGGGAACTAAACAGCATTTTGACGAACGTCATCCTTTGTTTGGTTATAGAGGGACCAGGCGTTTACTGGCGTGTCCAGATGAATTTCAGGCTGAGGCAAGTGTCGTTACAGAAGTTTATCAAACCAATCCCAATCTGTCTGTTATTTTTCCTTTTGTGAATGATGCTGTGCAGTTAGAGCAAGTTATCACAGTATTACGTCAGCATGGTTTTACCGGAAAAGTCGCCACAATGATTGAATTACCGTCAGCGTATTTTGACTTGGACAGGATACTGGAAACTGATATTTCAAAGATTGTAGTTGGAATGAATGATTTGACTTCCTTTGTTTTTGCGACTGTGAGAAACAGTCAATGGCATGATATGGAAAGTCCAATAATGTTAGATATGCTGAGAGATATGCAGGATAAAGCAAGTATGAAAAAGATTGACTTTGCTGTGGCAGGTTATCTGAATGATTCGTTCATACAAAAAATGAATCTGATGGGTATCAAGTGTATTATCCACTATAGTTCTATTCCAGAGATTTTTGATTTAGAGATTGACCATCCAGACCACCTCAAACGTGTAAAAGAAGAAAGTAAAAAATTACAAAGGAGCAACCCATGACACCGCAAGAAATGTGGAATGCATATAAGAAAATCAACTCCTCAATTGGAGATGAGATAGATGCCTGGGCTTTTGGAGTGGAACCAGACCTTTTAGCAGATTTGGTACTAAGAGGCGAGAAGACAGCAACCGCCTCAGCCTATGACCTCTACGCACTAGAAGACGAACCTCTTCCACAAAAAGGGACCTTCGATGTCATTTTAGACAATGAAAATCAGGCTGTCTGCATTATTGAAATTACAAAGGTTTCTGTTCAGCCCTTTTATCAAGTTTCGGCTGACCATGCCTTTAAGGAAGGTGAGGGAGACAAATCTTTAGCCTATTGGCGTCAGGTTCATGAGGACTTTTTCACCGAGTGGATGAGGGAGGCTGGACTGACTTTTACACCTGACAGCAAGGTTGTTTTAGAAGAATTTCGCAAGGTCTACCCACTGTAGACTGTTAGAAGGAAGAAAGTTTTGGAAATCGCTGTCCAATCCTTTTTTCTCCAGCAAAACATGATATAATAAGTTTGTTTGAAGAAGAGCTTTAGCTCTTAAACTTAGATAGGAGAAAATTATGCAAGCAGTTGAACATTTTATTAAGCAATTTGTTCCTGAACACTATGATTTATTTTTAGACTTGAGTCGTGAGACCAAGACGTTTTCTGGGAAGGTGACCATCACTGGTCAAGCACAGAGTGACCGTATTTCTCTTCACCAAAAAGACTTGGAAATCGCTTTTGTAGAAGTTGCAGGTCAAGCTCGTCCATTTACAGTAGACCATGACAATGAAGCCCTTCATATTGAACTTGCGGAAGCTGGTCAAGTTGAAGTGGTTCTAGCCTTTTCAGGAAAAATCACAGATAACATGACAGGGATTTATCCTTCTTATTACACAGTTGATGGTGTCAAGAAGGAAGTCTTGTCTACTCAGTTCGAGAGCCATTTTGCGCGCGAAGCCTTCCCATGTGTGGATGAGCCAGAAGCCAAAGCGACTTTTGACCTCTCGCTACGTTTTGACCAAGCAGAAGGTGAATTGGCCTTGTCAAACATGCCAGAAATCGATGTTGAAAACCGCAAGGAAACAGGTATCTGGAAGTTTGAGACAACACCTCGCATGTCTTCTTACTTGTTGGCCTTTGTAGCAGGTGATTTGCAAGGAGTAACAGCTAAAACTAAAAACGGTACCCTCGTTGGTGTTTACTCAACCAAAGCCCACCCACTATCTAACCTTGATTTCTCACTAGACATCGCCGTTCGCTCAATTGAGTTCTACGAAGATTACTATGGAGTCAAGTACCCAATTCCTCAATCTCTCCACATCGCCCTTCCTGATTTCTCATCAGGTGCTATGGAAAACTGGGGTCTTGTGACCTACCGTGAAGTTTACTTGGTTGTCGATGAGAATTCTACATTTGCCAGTCGTCAACAAGTTGCCCTTGTAGTGGCACATGAGTTGGCTCACCAATGGTTTGGTAACCTCGTTACTATGAAATGGTGGGATGACCTTTGGCTCAATGAAAGCTTCGCTAACATGATGGAGTACGTCTGTGTGGATGCTATCGAGCCAAGCTGGAATATCTTTGAAGATTTCCAAACAGGTGGTGTTCCGTCTGCATTGAAACGTGACGCGACTGATGGTGTTCAGTCTGTTCACGTCGAAGTTAAACACCCAGATGAAATCAATACGCTCTTTGACGGTGCTATCGTCTATGCTAAAGGAAGCCGTCTTATGCACATGCTTCGCCGTTGGCTAGGAGATGCTGATTTTGCTAAAGGCTTGCATTCTTACTTTGAAAAACACCAATACAGCAATACAATTGGTCGTGACCTTTGGGATGCTCTTGGTCAAGCGTCAGGACGTGATGTTGCAGCCTTCATGGATTCTTGGTTGGAACAACCTGGTTACCCAGTACTTACTGTCAAAGTTGAAAATGATGTCTTGAAGATTTCACAAAAACAATTCTTCATCGGTGAGCACGAAGACAAGAACCGTCTCTGGGTTGTACCACTCAACAGCAACTGGAAAGGTTTGCCAGATACACTTGAAACTGAAAGTATCGAAATTCCTGGCTATGCAGCTCTTCTTGCTGAAAATGAAGGAGCTCTTCGTCTCAATACTGAAAATACAGCCCACTACATTACAGACTATCAAGGAGACTTGTTAGATGCAGTTCTTGCAGACCTAGTTGAGCTTGATAACACAAGTAAACTGCAGATCGTTCAAGAACGTCGTTTGCTTGCTGAAGCAGGGCACATTTCTTATGCTGACTTGCTCCCAGTTCTTGATAAACTTGCCAAGGAAGAATCTTATCTTGTAGTTTCGGCTGTTTCTCAAGTGATTTCTGCCCTTGAGCGCTTTATCGACGAAGGAACAGAAGCTGAAACAGCCTTCAAAGCACTAGTTACTAAATTGGCTCGTCACAACTATGACCGTCTTGGTTTCGAAGCTAAAGATGGAGAATCAGATGAGGATGAATTGGTTCGTCAGTTGGCCATTTCTATGATGATTCGCTCAAATGATGCAGAAGCTAGTCAAGTCGCTAGCCAAATCTTCGCAGTCCACAAGGAGAATCTTGCAGGACTACCAGCAGCTATTCGTTCACAAGTTCTGATTAATGAGATGAAACATCATGAGACCAAAGACTTGTTAGCACTTTATCTTGATACTTATACGCACGCAACGGATGCTGTCTTTAAACGTCAGTTGGCAGCAGCTCTTGCCTACAGTAAAGATGCGGACAATATCCAAACCTTGATTGCTTCTTGGAAGGACAAATTTGTGGTCAAACCACAAGACCTGTCTGCTTGGTACTTCCAGTTCTTAAACCATCAAGCAACTCAGGAAACAGCATGGTCTTGGGCTCGTGAAAACTGGGCCTGGATTAAGGCGGCTCTTGGAGGAGATATGAGCTTTGATAGCTTTGTTATCCTTCCTGCTCATGTATTTAAGACAGAACAACGCTTGGCGGAATACAAGGAGTTCTTTGAGCCACAACTTTCTGATCTTGCTCTTAGCCGTAATATCGGCATGGGAATCAAGGAAATTGCAGCGCGTGTTGACTTGATTAACCGTGAAAAAGCTGCAGTGGAAGCAGTTGTTCTTCAATACGGAACTAACTAATTAAAACTAAATAAAAATAAAACTCAGCTATCTCATTTAAAATGCAGAGAGTTGAGTTTTTTTAAGGCAAATTTGGTATAATGGTTTTAATAAGGAGGAGTTTCTCATGATAAAAATCTTATTAGTTGAGGATGACCTAGGCCTGTCAAATTCAGTATTTGACTTTTTAGACGATTTTGCGGATGTCATGCAGGTATTTGATGGAGAAGAAGGTCTCTACGAAGCTGAGAGTGGCGTCTATGACTTGATTTTGCTCGATTTGATGTTGCCAGAAAAAAATGGTTTCCAAGTCTTGAAAGAATTGCGTGAAAAGGGGATTACGACACCAGTTCTGATTATGACTGCCAAGGAAAGCTTGGATGACAAGGGACATGGATTTGAACTAGGAGCAGATGATTATCTGACCAAACCTTTCTACCTAGAAGAACTCAAAATGCGGATTCAAGCTCTTCTCAAACGTTCAGGTAAGTTTAATGAAAACACCTTGACTTATGGAAATATTGTAGTTAATCTGTCAACCAATACCGTTAAAGTTGAAGATACTCCCGTCGAATTGCTGGGGAAAGAATTTGATTTACTAGTTTATTTCCTTCAAAATCAAAATGTGATTTTGCCGAAGACTCAGATTTTTGATCGTCTATGGGGATTTGATAGTGATACAACGATTTCGGTTGTCGAAGTCTATGTTTCAAAAGTCCGTAAGAAATTAAAAGGAACCACTTTTGCAGAGAATTTGCAAACCTTGCGTAGTGTTGGGTATATTTTAAAAGATGTTCAGTAAATTAAAAAAAACATGGTATGCGGATGACTTTAGTTACTTTATCCGCAACTTTGGTGTCTTCACCCTGATTTTCTCTACCATGACTCTGATTATTTTGCAGGTCATGCATTCGAGTCTCTACACTTCAGTGGATGATACGCTCCATGGCTTGAGTAACAATCCTCAGGCAGTTATTCAACTTGCGGTAAATAGGGCAACAGAAGAGATTAAAGATTTAGAGAATGCCGCTACAGATACTAGCAAGACTGAGATAAAACCCAATGTTAGTTCAAATACAGAGGTTATTCTTTTTGATAAGAATTTTACACAGCTCCTTTCTGGAAATCGATTTTTGGGATTGGATAAGATTAAGTTAGAGAAAAAAGAACTAGGACATATCTATCAGATTCAAGTTTTTAATAGCTATGGACAAGAAGAAATCTATCGCATGATTTTGATGGAAACGAATATCAGTTCGGTTTCAACCAATATCAAGTATGCAGCTGTCTTGATTAATACCAGTCAGTTGGAGCAAGCTAGTCAAAAGCACGAGCAATTGATTGTGGTCGTGATGGCTAGTTTCTGGATTTTGTCTTTGCTTGCCAGTCTCTATCTAGCTCGAGTCAGTGTTCGTCCTCTGCTTGAGAGCATGCAGAAGCAGCAGTCCTTTGTAGAAAATGCCAGTCATGAGTTACGAACTCCACTTGCGGTTTTGCAAAATCGTTTAGAGACCCTTTTCCGGAAGCCAGAAGCTACCATTATGGATGTGAGTGAAAGCATTGCATCGAGTTTGGAAGAAGTCCGAAATATGCGTTTTTTGACGACAAACTTGTTGAACTTAGCTCGGAGAGATGACGGGATTAAGCCGGAACTTGCAGAAGTTCCAACTAGCTTTTTCAATACGACTTTTACAAACTATGAAATGATTGCTTCGGAAAATGACCGTGTCTTCCGTTTTGAAAATCGCATCCATCGCACGATTGTCACAGACCAGCTTCTCTTGAAGCAGTTGATGACTATCCTATTTGATAATGCTGTCAAGTATACTGAAGAGGACGGTGAAATTGATTTTCTTATCTCGGCGACCGATCGCAATCTGTATTTACTGGTTTCTGATAATGGAGTCGGTATTTCGACAGAAGATAAAAAGAAAATTTTTGACCGTTTTTATCGAGTGGACAAGGCTAGAACCCGCCAAAAAGGTGGTTTTGGTTTAGGGTTATCCCTAGCCAAGCAAATTGTAGATGCCTTAAAAGGAACCATTACTGTCAAAGATAATAAACCAAAGGGAACAATCTTTGAAGTGAAGATTGCCATCCACACACCATCTAAAAAGAAAAAATAAAAATATCGCTCCGAATGGGGCGATATTTTGGATTTATCTTCTACGTTTTCGTTTGATAATAGATCGTTGAACTTTTAAAACAAGTAAGCTGGATCCGATTGCTGCGGCAAAGGCAAGAGCAGTTGAGAATTTTAATGCTAAAAAGATAAAACTAAAGATAGCAATACAGATACAAAAAACAGCAATATTAACAAAAAATAGGATTTCCTTGAGATTGGTATCAGATTGCTCTTCAGGTGTATAATCTTGATAGCGAGGAACCTGTTGGTGCAATTCTTCTTGATAGTCTACCTCATAGGATTGTAATTTTCTTACGGGCATTATTCTCTCCTTAACAGTACATACCTATTTTATCATTTTTTCAGCAGAAAATTATTACAGAAAGGTTACAATAAGAATAAAGTCCCTTTTCATTTTTAAAGAATAGATGATTTTCCAGAAATATGGTATAATTTTTCTTATGGAAAAGATTATCATTACAGCAACTGCTGAAAGTATTGAACAAGTTAAACAACTGCTCGAAGCTGGCGTAGACCGTATCTATGTCGGTGAGAAAGATTTTGGCCTTCGTCTGCCAACAACCTTTAGTCATGACCAATTGCGTGAAATTGCTAAGTTGGTTCATGAAGCAGGTAAGGAATTGATTGTTGCAGTCAATGCCCTCATGCACCAAGATATGATGGACCGTATCAAGCCTTTCTTAGATTTTTTGGAAGAAATCAAGACAGACTACATTACGATTGGGGATGCAGGTGTTTTTTACGTAGTCAACCGCGATGGTTATTCTTTTAAGACCATCTACGATGCCTCAACTATGGTAACTAGCAGTCGTCAGATTAACTTTTGGGGACAAAAGGCTGGCGCATCTGAGGCTGTTTTGGCGCGTGAAATTCCATCAGCTGAACTTTTCAAAATGCCAGAGATTTTGGAAATTCCTGCTGAAGTTTTGGTTTACGGTGCTAGTGTGATTCACCATTCTAAACGTCCACTCTTGCAAAACTACTATAACTTTACGCATATTGATGATGAAAAAACGCGTAAACGTGACCTCTTCTTGGCAGAGCCAAGTGATCCTGAGAGCCATTATTCCATTTTTGAAGACAATCATGGTACTCACATCTTTGCCAATAATGACCTTGATTTGATGACCAAATTGACAGAATTGGTAGAGCATGGCTTTACTCACTGGAAATTAGAAGGACTTTACACTCCGGGACAAAACTTTGTTGAGATTGCAAAACTCTTTATCCAAGCGCGTAGCTTGATCCAAGAGGGCAACTTTAGCCATGACCAAGCCTTCTTGCTGGATGAAGAAGTGCGCAAGTTACACCCTAAAAACCGTTTCCTTGATACAGGATTTTATGATTACGACCCTGATATGGTTAAATAGAGTAAATGGATAGTTGAGAGAAGGAAGATGCAAACATTTCTTCTCTCAATTTTTCGTATTTCTTCACCATTTTCAAAAAATAAGTAGGCTAGAATGCTCTACTTGATAGGATTTTTAAGCCAAGTAGTGTTCTTGAGTTTGAAAAATATCCCATGTTTGCAGGTGCCAAATGGCCCTTTTTTTGGTATAATTTTTTATAATGAAAACGATTGGTAATCGCTATGTTGTGGTGGATTTAGAGGCAACTAGCACAGGTAGTAAGGCTAAAATTATCCAAGTGGGAATTGTTGTGATTGAGGATGGGAAAATCGTCGATCACTATACGACGGATGTCAATCCACATGAACCTTTGGATGCTCATATCAAAGAACTGACAGGACTGACAGACCAACGTCTGGCGCAAGCACCTGATTTTTCGCAAGTTGCAAGAAAAATCTTTGACTTGGTGGAGGATGGGATTTTTGTAGCCCATAATGTTCAGTTTGATGCCAATCTCTTGGCGGAAAATTTATTTTTTGAGGGCTATGAACTAAGAAATCCTCGTGTTGACACGGTCGAATTGGCTCAGGTCTTTTTCCCAGAACTGGAAAAATATAGTTTGCCGATTTTGTGTCGAGAATTAGGAATTCCTCTAAAACACGCCCACACAGCCCTTTCAGATGCTCAAGCTACTGCGGAATTACTTCTTTTTTTACGAGAAAAGATGGCCCAACTTCCTAAAGGGCTCTTGGAACGCTTGCTGGAAATGGCTGACGCTCTCTTATATGAGTCCTACTTGGTTATTGAAGAAATTTATCGCAGCCAATCTATCCTGACTTCTTCAGATCTATTTGAAGTTCAAGGACTATATTTCAAGAAAACTGCAGATCGCCTGAAGCCACGAAAACTATCTCAAGATTTTTCTAAAAATATTTCTCTGTTAAATCTTGAAGTAAGGGAAGAGCAAGAACGTTTTGCTAAAGAGGTTGGTTTGCTATTGAAGGATGAGCCTGTATCATTAATTCAAGCGCCGACTGGAATTGGGAAAACCTATGGCTATCTCTTACCCGCTTTGTCTCAAGTGGAAAATCGTCAGATTGTCCTTAGCGTTCCGACGAAGATTCTTCAAAATCAAATCATGGAAGAAGAAGGTAAACGTCTTAAAGAGGTGTTCCATACAGATATTCATTCTTTAAAGGGACCACAAAATTACCTGAAGTTGGATGCCTTTTATCGTTCCTTACAGGAAAATAATGAAAATCGCTTATTTAGCCGCTTTAAAATGCAGCTCTTGGTCTGGTTGACAGAGACAGAAACCGGGGATTTGGATGAGATTGGTCAGCTCTACCGTTACCAACATTTTCTGACAAATCTTCGTCATGATGGGAATTTATCATCCAAGAGCTTATTTGTGACGGAAGATTTTTGGAAACGTAGTCAGGAAAGAGCAGAGACTTGCAAGCTCTTAGTGACCAATCATGCCTATCTGGTAACCAGACTTGAAGATAATCCTGAATTTGTTAGTGACCGTTTATTGATTATTGATGAAGTCCAAAAAGTTTTGTTGGCCCTAGAAAATCTGCTTCAACATACCTACGATATCCAGTCTATTATTGATTTAGTTGATAAGGCTTTAGTAGGAGAAGAAAATAGGATTCAACAACGAATACTAGAAAGTATTCGCTTTGAGTGTATCTACTTGATAGAACAATTTCAGTCTGGAAAATATAGGAAAAGTATCTTAGATTCTCTTGCCAATCTCCACCAGTATTTTTCAGAATTAGAGGTAGAAGGCTTTGAGGAACTGGTTCGCTATTTTACTGCTGAAGGTGATTACTGGCTTGAAGCAACTGAAACGAGTCAAAAGAAAATTCAGATTTCTTCTACGAAATCAGGTCGTATTCTTCTATCTTCTTTAGTGCCTGATTCATGTCAAATCTTGGGAGTGTCGGCTACTCTTGAGATTAGTCAGAGGGTTTCTTTGGCAGACCTTTTAGGTTATCCCGAAGCCAAATTTGTCAAGATTGAATCTCATAAAAAACGGGATCAAGAAGTGGTCTTGGTCAAAGATTTTCCCCTGGTAACAGAAACCTCCTTAGAAGTTTACGCCAAAGAGGTAGCTGATTTACTGATGGATATTCAAGTTTTCCAACAACCGATTTTGGTTCTCTTTACTGCCAAAGACATGCTTCTAGCAGTATCGGATTTACTTCCAGTTAGCCATCTGGCCCAGTATAAAAATGGAGATGTTCATCAACTGAAGAAACGCTTTGAAAAAGGAGAACAACAAATCCTGCTTGGTGCATCAAGTTTCTGGGAGGGTGTTGATTTTTCAAGTCATCCTTTTGTAATTCAAGTTGTACCAAGACTTCCTTTCCAAAATCCCCAAGAGCCCTTGACGAAAAAGATCAATCAGGAACTAATTCAAGAAGGGAAAAATGCCTTTTATGATTATCAATTGCCAATGGCTATTATTCGTTTAAAACAGGCTTTGGGAAGAAGTACGAGACGTGAACACCAACGTTCCTTAACACTCATTCTGGATAGGAGAATTGTCGGAAAACGATACGGCAAGCAAATAGTGACTTCTCTAGCAAAAGAAGCGAGCGTTACAACGATCGCTCAATCTGAAGTTAATAAGGCTATTGATAAATTTTTAAATGAACTTTGATAAATAGTATAGTATGAAAGTATAAGGTTAGTATATATGAAACGTTCTCTCGACTCTAGAGTCGATTATAGTTTGCTATTGCCAGTATTTTTCCTACTGGTTATTGGCGTGGTGGCTATCTATATAGCTGTTAGTCATGATTATCCAAACAATATTCTGCCCATTTTAGGGCAGCAGGTCGCCTGGATCGCCTTGGGACTTGTGATTGGTTTTATAGTCATGCTCTTTAATACAGAATTTCTTTGGAAAGTGACCCCCTTTCTGTATATTTTAGGCTTGGGACTCATGGTCTTGCCAATTGTCTTTTATAATCCAAGCCTAGTTGCATCAACGGGTGCCAAAAACTGGGTATCGGTAAATGGTGTTACCTTGTTCCAGCCGTCAGAATTTATGAAGATATCCTATATCCTCATGTTGGCTCGTGTGATTGTCCAGTTTACCCAAAAACATAAGGAATGGAGACGCACAGTTCCGCTGGACTTTTTATTGATTTTCTGGATGATTCTCTTTACCATTCCAGTCCTAGTTCTTTTGGCACTTCAAAGTGACTTGGGGACGGCTTTGGTTTTTGTGGCTATTTTCTCAGGAATCGTTTTGCTATCAGGAGTTTCTTGGAAAATTATTATTCCAGTATTTGTGACTGCGATCACAGGAATTGCTGGTTTTCTAGCCATTTTTATCAGTAAGGACGGTCGTGCTTTTCTCCATCAATTGGGGATGCCGACCTACCAAATCAATCGTATCTTGGCTTGGCTTAATCCATTTGACTTTGCTCAAACAACTACTTACCAACAGGCTCAAGGACAGATTGCCATTGGAAGCGGTGGCTTATTTGGTCAGGGGTTTAATGCTTCGAATCTGCTTATTCCAGTTCGTGAGTCGGATATGATTTTCACGGTTATCGCAGAAGATTTTGGCTTTATTGGCTCTGTCCTTGTTATTGCTCTTTACCTCATGCTGATTTACCGTATGTTGAAGATTACTCTTAAATCAAATAACCAGTTCTACACCTATATTTCTACAGGTTTGATTATGATGTTGCTCTTCCACATTTTTGAAAATATCGGCGCTGTGACGGGCTTGCTTCCTTTGACTGGGATTCCCTTGCCTTTTATTTCGCAAGGAGGATCGGCTATTATCAGTAATTTGATCGGTGTTGGCTTGCTTTTATCGATGAGTTACCAGACTAATATAGCTGAAGAAAAGAGTGGAAAAGTCCCATTCAAGCGGAAAAAGGTTGTATTAAAACGAATCAAATAAGGAGAAAATCATGGTTAAAGTAGCCGTTATGTTAGCTCAGGGCTTTGAAGAAATTGAAGCTTTGACAGTTGTAGATGTTTTGCGTCGTGCAAATATTACTTGTGATATGGTTGGTTTTGAAGAGCAAGTGACAGGTTCGCACGCAATCCAAGTAAGAGCAGATCGTGTCTTTGAGGGTGATTTATCAGACTATGACATGATTGTCCTTCCTGGAGGGATGCCTGGTTCTGCACATTTGCGTGACAATCAGGCCTTGATTCAAGAATTGCAAAGCTTTGAGCAAGAAGGGAAGAAACTGGCAGCCATTTGTGCAGCGCCGATTGCCCTCAATCAAGCTGGAGTATTGAAAAACAAGAAGTTTACTTGTTATGACGGTGTTCAGGAGCAAATCCTTGATGGGCAATACGTCACGGAAACAGTAGTGGTAGATGGCCATTTGACAACCAGTCGGGGCCCTTCAACAGCTCTTGCCTTTGCCTATGAGTTGGTGGAGCAACTAGGCGGAGATGCAGAGGGTTTACGAACCGGAATGCTCTATCGAGATGTTTTTGGTAAAAATCAGTAAAACGGGAGTTAACCTCTCGTTTTTTTATGTGGAAAACTCAGGGAAATCATCGCTTTTTTAACGAAAAAATGGTATAATGAAAGCTATGAAATATCACGATTATATCTGGGATTTAGGTGGAACTTTACTGGATAATTATGAAACTTCAACAGCTGCATTTGTTGAAACATTAGCGCTGTATGGTATCACACAAGATCATGACAGCGTCTATCAAGCTTTAAAGGTTTCTACTGATTTTGCGATTGAGACTTTCGCTCCCAACTTAGAACATTTTTTAGAAAAGTACAAGGAAAATGAAGCCAGAGAGCTTGAACACCCTATTTTATTTGAAGGAGTTTCTGACTTATTGGAAGACATTTCAAATCAAGGTGGTCGTCATTTTCTGGTCTCTCATCGAAATGATCAGGTCTTGGAAATTTTAGAAAAAACCTCTATAGCAGCTTATTTTACGGAAGTAGTGACTTCTAACTCAGGCTTTAAGAGAAAACCAAATCCTGAGTCCATGATTTATTTAAGAGAAAAGTATCAGATCAGCTCTGGTCTTGTCATTGGTGATCGACCGATTGATATTGAAGCAGGGCAAGCTGCTGGACTGGATACCCACTTGTTTACCAGTATCGTGAAGTTAAGACAAGTATTAGACATGTAAGAAAAAGGAATAAGATGACAGAAGAAATCAAAAATCTGCAGGCACAGGATTATGATGCCAGTCAAATTCAAGTTTTAGAGGGCCTAGAGGCTGTTCGTATGCGTCCAGGGATGTATATCGGGTCAACCTCAAAAGAAGGTCTTCACCATCTAGTCTGGGAAATTGTTGATAACTCAATTGACGAGGCCTTGGCAGGATTTGCCAGCCATATTCAAGTCTTTATTGAGCCAGATGATTCGATTACTGTTGTCGATGATGGACGTGGGATTCCAGTCGATATTCAGGAAAAAACAGGTAGACCTGCCGTTGAGACTGTCTTTACTGTCCTTCATGCTGGAGGAAAATTTGGCGGTGGTGGCTACAAGGTTTCAGGTGGTCTTCACGGAGTGGGGTCATCAGTAGTTAATGCCCTTTCCACCCAATTAGATGTTCATGTCCACAAAAACGGTAAGATTCACTACCAAGAATACCGTCGTGGTCATGTTGTTGCGGATCTTGAGGTGGTTGGAGATACGGATAAAACTGGAACAACAGTTCATTTCACACCAGACCCAGAAATCTTCACTGAAACAACAACTTTTGATTTTGATAAATTAAATAAACGGATTCAAGAGTTGGCCTTTCTAAATCGCGGTCTTCAAATCTCCATCACAGATAAGCGCGAAGGTTTGGAACAAACCAAGCACTACCATTATGAAGGTGGGATTGCTAGTTACGTTGAATATATCAATGAGAATAAGGATGTTATCTTTGATACACCAATCTACACAGATGGTGAAATGGATGATATCACAGTCGAAGTAGCCATGCAGTACACAACGGGTTACCACGAAAATGTCATGAGTTTCGCCAACAATATTCATACCCATGAAGGTGGAACGCATGAGCAAGGTTTCCGTACAGCACTAACTCGCGTTATCAACGATTATGCTCGTAAAAATAAATTACTGAAAGACAATGAAGACAACCTAACAGGGGAAGATGTCCGCGAAGGTTTGACTGCAGTTATCTCAGTTAAACACCCAAATCCACAGTTTGAAGGACAAACTAAGACCAAACTGGGGAACAGTGAAGTGGTCAAGATTACCAATCGCCTATTCAGTGATGCCTTCTCTGATTTCCTTATGGAAAATCCACAGATTGCCAAGCGCATCGTGGAAAAAGGGATTTTGGCTGCCAAGGCTCGTGTGGCTGCCAAGCGTGCGCGTGAAGTCACTCGTAAAAAATCTGGTTTGGAAATTTCCAATCTTCCAGGGAAACTAGCAGACTGTTCTTCAAATAATCCTGCTGAAACAGAACTTTTCATCGTCGAAGGAGACTCAGCGGGTGGATCAGCCAAATCTGGTCGTAACCGTGAATTCCAGGCTATCCTTCCAATTCGCGGTAAAATCTTGAACGTTGAAAAAGCTAGCATGGATAAAATTCTAGCCAACGAAGAAATTCGTAGTCTTTTCACAGCTATGGGAACAGGATTTGGAGCAGAATTTGATGTTTCAAAAGCCCGTTACCAAAAACTCGTTTTGATGACTGATGCCGATGTCGATGGAGCCCACATTCGTACCCTTCTTTTGACCTTGATTTATCGTTATATGAAACCAATCCTAGAAGCGGGTTATGTTTATATTGCCCAACCTCCAATCTATGGTGTCAAGGTTGGAAGCGAAATTAAAGAATATATCCAGCCAGGAGCGGATCAAGAAATTAAACTCCAAGAAGCCTTGGCCCGCCATAGTGAAGGACGTGCCAAACCAACCATTCAGCGTTATAAAGGTTTGGGTGAAATGGATGATCACCAGTTGTGGGAAACAACCATGGATCCCGAACATCGCTTAATGGCAAGAGTTTCTGTGGACGATGCTGCAGAAGCAGATAAAATCTTTGATATGTTGATGGGGGATCGAGTAGAGCCTCGTCGTGAATTTATCGAAGAAAATGCCGTCTATAGTACACTTGATGTCTAAAAAATCGGGAGAAGTAGTTCCCTTGGTCTAAAAAATATGATATAATCATTACGATTGTTTCAAGTTAAAAAGGAGTTTAATATGTCTGGTAGTCTAGTAGTATATCTTATAATTGCAATTGCAATTATATTGCTGATTTCATATGCTATAGCAATTTATGTACGGAAACGCAATGAAAGTAAATTAGCAATTTTAGAAGAGAAAAAAGAAGAGCTGTACAATCTTCCAGTTAATGATGAAGTTGAAGCTGTAAAAAATATGCACTTGATTGGACAAAGTCAAGTGACTTTCCGTGAATGGAACCAAAAATGGGTTGACCTATCTCTTAACTCTTTTGCCGATATCGAAAATAATCTTTTCGAGGCAGAAGGTTATAACAATTCATTCCGTTTTTTTAAGGCTAGTCATCAAATTGACCAAATCGAGAGCCAAATTACCTTGATTGAAGAAGATATTGCGGCAATTCGCAATGCCTTGGCAGATTTGGAGAAACAAGAGTCTAAAAATAGTGGACGTGTTCTTCATACCTTAGACTTGTTTGAAGAGTTGCAACACCGAGTTGCTGATCATTCTGAAGAATATGGTAAAGGTTTGTCTGAAATCGAAAAACAATTGGAAAATATCCAATCAGAGTTTTCTCAGTTTGTAACTTTAAACTCGTCTGGTGACCCAGTAGAAGCTGCTGTGATTTTGGATAATGCTGAAAATCATATCTTGGCTTTGACACATATTGTTGATCGTATACCAGCAGTTGTAACAACATTATCTAAAGAGCTACCTGATCAGTTGGAAGATTTAGAAGATGGATACCGTAAGCTTTTAGATGCTAATTATCATTTTGCTGAAACGGATATCGAAGCTCGTTTCCAATTGCTTCATGAAGCTCTCAAGAAAAATCATGAGAATATTGCGCAACTAGAATTGGATAATGCCGAGTACGAAAATACTCAAATCCAAGAAGAGATTAATGCACTTTACGATATCTTTACAAGAGAAATTGCGGCACAGAAAGTGGTAGAAGGTTTAGTAGCAACACTTCCTACTTATCTGCAACATATGAAGGAAAATAATGCTTTATTGATAGAAGATATTGAGCGTTTGAGCAAGAACTATTTACTTTCTGAGTCAGATGCAAGTCATGTTCGTCGTTTACAGGGTGAATTAGAAAACTTTGAGACTGCTATTGTTGAGGCAACTTCAAATCAAGATGAACCAACTCAAGCTTATTCAATTCTTGAAGAAAATCTTGAATCTTTACAGGAAAATCTTAAAGAGATTGAAGATGAACAGATTTCAGTTAGTGAACGTCTTGCACGAATTGAGAAAGATGATATCAATGCACGTCAAAAGGCAAATGTATATGTTAATCGTCTCCATACAATCAAGAGATATATGGAGAAACGGAACCTACCTGGTATTCCACAAACTTTCTTGAAGTTATTCTTTACAGCAAGTAATAATACGGAAGATTTAATGGCTGAATTAGAACAAAAATTGGTCAATATAGAGTCAGTTAACCGTGTTTTGGAAATTGCAACGAATGATATGGAAGCTTTAGAAACGGAAACTTATAATATTGTTCAGTATGCAACCTTGACAGAGCAACTCTTACAATATTCTAACCGTTACCGCTCATTTGATGAACGCATTCAAGAAGCCTTTAATGAAGCTTTGGACATTTTTGAGAAAGAATTTGATTATCACGCTTCATTTGACAAGATTTCGCAAGCTTTGGAAGTTGCAGAACCTGGTGTAACCAACCGCTTTGTTACCTCATATGAGAAAACACGTGAGACAATTCGTTTCTAAAATAATAAAAAAAGATTTGGTTTTGTGAGAAGCAGAACCAAATCTTTTTTATTATTTGTCTATAAAATCTTGTATGATGAGATCTCAAGATGAAAAATTGGAGACGATTTAAAAAGCAGGTCAGAACCTATGTTTGGTCTATAAGGTTCAATAGCTTTCTAATCTCTCCAAAATTTTATTTGATTGGAATCGAAATCCCAATTAATTTTTCTGAGTAGAGGGTTTTGATATTGGCCTCATCAATAGAGTCCTTATCAATTTTACGTTTCAAGAAAAATTCTTGGATGGCTTCGATTTCGGTTTCGCGAATAGCACGGTGTTTATTTGAAATGAGGATTTCATAGTGAAGCGGAGCTTGGGTAAAAATAACATCAGTATTTCCAGCAGAATAGACCTCAACAAGGGTTGCATCTGTACTTTCTAGCTGGCTTTTTACAAGTTGCGAGTGTGAGTTTGTCGTATTGATAAGCTTCATAACATTTCCTCCGATTTTCTAATTCTATTATAGCACTTTTTAAATAAAGTAGCTTGATTTATACTCAATGAAAATCAAAGAGCAAACTAGGAAGCTAGCCGCAGGTTGCTCAAAACACAGTTTTGAGGTTGTAGATAAGACTGACGAAGTCAGTGACTATATCTACGGCAAGGCGAAGCTGACGTGGTTTGAATTTGATTTTCGAAGAGTATTAGTCAATCTTATGCTGTTTTTTCCAAGATTGGATGGCCCATTTATGGCTACCACGTTTGAGATTTTCAATAGCCTCGTCAATAGGGAACCAGGCAATATGATTAAAGTCTTCTAGTGGTTTTTGAACTTCTTTGAAAGAAGTCGCTTCATATAGGTAGGCAGGATTGTAGTAGTAGGTATCACGGTGACGAGAGTAGAAATATTCGTCAGCTTGTCCGTAATAGGTACCAATTTCAGCAGTGAATCCAAGCTCTTCAATCAATTCACGTTTTAGGGCTTCCTGATGGTTCTCACCCGATTCAATTTCTCCACCTGGTAAGAACCAAGCGCCATTAGGCGCTTGAACAAGAACAATTTGTTTTTGTTCAGCGTCAGGGATAACTGCATACACTCCATAGCGTGCAACATAGTCTGTATTCGCTTTTTTTTCTCCGAAAGTTGGGTTTGCCATTGCATTTTCCTCATTATCTAGTATCGTTATTATTATCATAATGGACAAAGGGCAAGCTGTCAAGAAATTACAGTTATTTTAGTAAAAAGAAGCAGAAAATTTTCATTTTCTACTCCTTTTCTATAGGATTTATTTTTCTGTTTCAGAAGTTTTAACTTCAGCTTTTTTGGCAGACTTAATTTGAATCTTGCCCTTGCTGGTCATAACTGCCTTGAGGTCTTTTTCTCTTGGATTTTCAAGGTAGTAGTCAGTGATTGCGTCCTCAATATAGTCTTGAATAGTACGACGAAGTGGGCGAGCTCCCATTTTTGGATCATAACCGAGGTCAACCAATTTTTCCTTGACTTTGTCTGTCACATCTAAATGAATGTTGTTGCTGGAGAGTCGCTTGTTAACATCAGCTAGCATGAGCTCGACAATCTGAAGGAGATTATCCTTGCTGAGAGCCTTGAACTCAATAATACCATCAAAACGGTTCATGAACTCTGGGCTAAAGAAGTTGCCGAGTTCACCAAGAACAGAGTTGGTACGTCCTTCGCGAGCTGCCCCGAAACCAACGCTGGCTTCGGCCTTACCTGTACCTGCATTTGAGGTCATGATAATAATGGCATCCTTAAAGCTGACGGTACGTCCTTGCCCATCTGTCAAACGTCCATCGTCCAAGACTTGAAGGAACATGTGCATAACATCAGGGTGAGCTTTTTCCACTTCATCAAGAAGAATGAGAGAATATGGATTGCGACGAACTTTTTCAGTTAATTGCCCAGCCTCATCATAGCCAACATAACCTGGAGGGGCTCCGACCAACTTCGCAACACTGTGTTTTTCCATGTATTCACTCATATCAAATCGAATCATGCTGTCAGCAGAACCAAAGAGTTCGATGGCTAGTTGTTTGGAAAGTTCTGTCTTACCGACACCAGTTGGCCCAACGAAGAGGAAACTTCCAATGGGGCGGTTAGGGGTACCAAGTCCAACACGATTACGGCGAATAGCCTTGGCAATCTTATCGACAGCATCGTCTTGCCCAATAACATGAGACTTGAGGTCTTCAGCTAGATGGATGAGTTGAGATTGTTCTTTCTCTTTCAAATCTCCAACAGGGATATTGGTTTTCTGCTCGATAATGTGCTCAATGGTTTTCTCACTGATGATAGGAGTATCTTGGTCTGTGACCTTTTTCTTTTGCATTTCCTTATATTTAGCAATCTGGTCACGGAAGTAGGCAGCCTTTTCAAAATCTTCCTCTCGTGTAGCTTGAGATTTGAGATTTTCAGCTTCAATCAAGCGTTGATCGATTACTTTAGGATCGACAAAATTCAAGGTCAAGTTCATCTTAGAGCCAGCTTCATCTAAGAGGTCAATGGCCTTGTCAGGCAAGAAGCGATCTTGGATGTAGCGATTGGAAAGAGTTGCGGCTGCTTCAATTGCGGCATCGGTGTACTGAACGTGGTGGTAGTCTTCGTATTTCTTTTGAATACCTTTGAGGATAGTAATTGTTTCTTCCACGGTTGGTTCATCTACCTTCACAGGCTGCATACGACGCTCTAGGGCAGCATCTTTTTCAATGATACGGTATTCATTGAGGGTAGTAGCACCGACCAATTGTAGTTCCCCACGAGCAAGGGCTGGCTTGAGGATATTTCCTGCATCCATATTGCCATCGCCTGCAGAACCAGCACCGACAATTTCATGGATTTCATCGATAAAGAGAATGATGTCCTCACGTTTGCGAATTTCTTCCATGAGTTTTTGCATGCGTTCTTCAAATTGTCCACGGATACCTGTTCCTTGGACCAGGCTAACTACATCAAGACGGATGACCTGTTTGCCTTGTAGTTTATGTGGAACGTCGCCATCAACGATTTTCTGAGCTAGACCTTCGACAACGGCAGTTTTTCCGACACCAGGTTCACCGATAAGAACAGGATTATTCTTGGTTCTGCGATTGAGAATTTCGATAACACGGATAATCTCATCGTCGCGCCCAATAACGGGGTCAATATCTCCACGACGGGCAATTTCAGTTACGTTGATACCAAATTCTTCCAGCAGGCCTTTTTCTTGGCTTGGTGGAGGAGTTTGAGCAGGTCCACGATTTTGGGAACCATAACCGCCGTTTCCACCGTAGCCTCCACCTGATTGGGTTGGGGGAGTCGGAGGAGTGTTGTTAGAAGGTCTAAAATTGTTTAGGTCATTGAAGAAATCGCCAAAGGGATCAAAGTCACGATTGTTTAGATCCGTCATACCTTTAAAGAGGCTATTGTTAGGATCTGTCTTGATAATCTTATAGCAGTTTTGACAGAGGTCAATTTGTTTTTGCTTTCCATTGAGATTGGTATAAAGATGAATCGTTGAGTCATTGATTTTACAGTTTTGACAAAGCATACATCTACCTCATTTCTTTCTTTAGCCTGACCTATCTAAAGGTCAAAAATAGTCAAATTTCTATACTCTCATTATAACAGGATTGGACTGTAAAGCAAGTAAAAAGATTGCAGCTTTGAGAAGTTGTTACAATGAAAATTTTTGTGAATTTGGACCATAAAAAAAATCCTATTTGTGAGACAAAAAGGATTTTGGTTAGACATGCAGGGGGCAATCCCAGCTTGTTTTAGATTAGTAGAGAAGTTCGTAAATCTCCATTGCAATCAAGTCAATGCTATCAAACGTATATGTTTCGCGAGCTTCGACATCACGAAGGGTAAAGATTGAGCCGTTTTCTTCGTCGTGGCTGTATGCAACTTCTGCAACAACAACTCCTTCGCGTTCAAAATTACGTTTTAAATTTCCGCCGTCTTTTGCCATTGCTTCAAGGCGGTTGATGATTCTAACCAAATGTGATTCCATTTTGATTCTCCTTCATTTCTTATCGTTACTATTTTACCATAAAGGAGGCCAACTTGCCTAGAAAAAACTAAGATTTCTCGCTAATTCTACTAGCTTAAAGTTTTTTTGAATAAATTGGATAAAAAGTTTGAATTTTAATTCAGTACATGTTATAATCATACAGTATTCTATTTTAGAAAGCAGTGTGACTATGAATTTTTCTTTTTTACCTAAGTATTTACCTTATTTTAACTATGGGGCTGTTGTGACGGTTCTCATTTCTATCTGTGTTGTCTTTTTGGGAACTATTTTGGGTGTTGTCTTGGCTTTTGGGCAACGTTCAAAGTTTAAACCGCTTGTCTGGTTAGCCAACTTGTACGTTTGGATTTTCCGTGGGACACCGATGATGGTTCAGATTATGATTGCCTTTGCTCTTATGCATATCAATGCTCCGACTATTCAGGTTGGGATTTTGGGTGTCGATCTTTCTCGCTTGATTCCAGGGATTTTGATTATCTCTATGAACAGTGGTGCTTATGTTTCTGAGACTGTTCGTGCCGGAATCAATGCAGTTCCAAAAGGTCAGCTAGAGGCGGCTTATTCGCTAGGGATTCGTCCTAAAAATGCCATGCGCTATGTGATTTTGCCACAAGCAATCAAAAATATCTTGCCAGCATTGGGGAACGAATTTATCACCATCATCAAGGATAGCTCCCTCTTATCAGCTATTGGGGTCATGGAGTTGTGGAACGGGGCTACAACAGTTTCTACAACAACTTATCTACCTCTGACTCCACTTTTATTTGCAGCCTTTTACTACTTGATTATGACTTCTATTTTGACCGTAGCATTGAAAGCTTTTGAAAAACGTATGGGACAAGGAGATAAGAAATAATGACAGAAACCCTGATAAAAATTGAAAATTTACATAAATCCTTTGGAAAGAATGAAGTATTAAAGGGCATCAACCTCGAGATTAAACGTGGAGAAGTTGTCGTTATCATCGGTCCTTCAGGGAGTGGGAAATCTACCTTGCTTCGCTCTATGAATTTGCTTGAAGAAGCAACCAAGGGGAAGGTTATCTTTGAGGGAGTCGATATCACGGACAAGAAGAATGACCTCTTTGCCATGCGTGAGAAGATGGGCATGGTTTTCCAACAATTTAACCTCTTTCCTAATATGACTGTGATGGAAAATATTACCTTGTCACCTATCAAGACCAAAGGTGAAAGCAAGGCAGTTGCTGAGAAGAGAGCCCAAGAGCTTTTGGAAAAAGTTGGTTTGCCAGATAAGTCAGACGCTTATCCACAGAGTCTGTCGGGGGGACAGCAACAACGGATTGCCATCGCGCGTGGGTTGGCTATGGAACCAGATGTTTTGCTCTTTGACGAGCCAACTTCAGCCTTGGATCCTGAAATGGTAGGTGAGGTACTGGCTGTTATGCAAGACCTTGCCAAATCAGGAATGACCATGGTTATCGTAACACATGAGATGGGATTTGCCCGTGAGGTGGCAGACCGTGTCATCTTTATGGCAGACGGAGTGGTTGTTGAAGACGGAACACCTGAACAGATTTTTGAGCAAACCCAAGAACAACGGACTAAAGACTTCTTGAGTAAGGTTTTATAATCTATTTTAAAATTTCAAGACAAGGTTAATGAAAAGCTCGACCAGAGCTTTTTCTTATAGTTTGAAACTATAGGATTGCCTAGGAAAGAAGTGTTAGAGGGGACTAGCAGTTTTTGGTATAATGGAAGATATTTGAAAGAAAAGAGAAGTGATATGACACAGATTATAGATGGGAAAGCTTTAGCGGCCAAATTGCAGGGGCAGTTGGCTGAAAAGACTGCAAAACTAAAAGAAGAAACAGGTCTAGTGCCTGGTTTGGTAGTGATTTTGGTGGGGGACAATCCTGCCAGCCAAGTCTACGTTCGCAATAAGGAACGTTCTGCTCTTGCGGCTGGTTTCCGTAGCGAAGTAGTGCGAGTTCCAGAGACCATTACTCAAGAGGAATTGTTAGACCTGATTGCTAAATATAATCAGGATTCAGCTTGGCATGGGATTTTGGTTCAGTTGCCATTACCAAAACACATTGATGAAGAGGCGGTTCTATTGGCTATTGACCCAGAAAAGGATGTGGATGGTTTTCATCCTCTAAATATGGGACGCCTTTGGTCTGGACATCCAGTCATGATTCCATCAACACCTGCAGGGATTATGGAGATGTTTCATGAATATGGGATTGATTTGGAAGGTAAAAATGCGGTTGTTATCGGTCGTTCAAATATCGTTGGAAAACCTATGGCCCAGCTTCTTTTGGCCAAGAATGCAACAGTGACCTTGACCCACTCACGCACCCATAATCTCGCCAAGGTGGCTGCGAAAGCGGATATTCTTGTGGTTGCAATCGGTCGTGCTAAGTTTGTGACTCCTGACTTTGTCAAACCAGGTGCGGTTGTCATTGATGTAGGGATGAACCGCGATGAAAATGGTAAGCTCTGTGGAGATGTTGACTATGAGGCAGTTGCACCACTTGCTAGCCATATCACGCCAGTCCCAGGAGGTGTAGGTCCTATGACCATTACTATGCTAATGGAGCAAACCTATCAGGCAGCACTTCGGACATTGGATAGCAAATAAGAGAAAATTCGCTTAAGAGAGTGTATTTTCTATAGCTATATCTAAAATGGCAGAAATGAATATTAAATTTTAGATATAAGATTACAAAAGGAGGTCTGCGCCTCCTTTTTGTTGTATAATAAATGCGAGAGGAAAAAACGATGAAAGTGATTGATAAAGCCTTACTAGAAAAAGTCATTCTTGAACGTTCTCGTACAAGTCATAAAGGAGACTACGGTCGTTTGCTGTTGCTTGGTGGGACCTATCCGTATGGTGGTGCTATTATCATGGCTGCTTTAGCAGCTGTGAAAAGCGGTGCAGGATTGGTGACCGTTGGAACAGATAGGGAAAATATTCCAGCTCTACATAGCCATTTACCTGAGGCTATGGCCTTTGCTCTTCAAGACCAGCAATTGTTAAAAGAGCAATTGGGGAAGGCAGAAGTTGTCTTGCTGGGTCCTGGTTTAGGAGACGATGCTTTTGGAGAAGATCTAGTCAAACAGGTCTTTGCTAGCTTAAGACAGAATCAGATTTTGATTGTAGACGGAGGGGCCTTAACCATCCTTGCTAGAACTAGATTGTCATTTCCTTCGAGTCAGCTTATCCTAACTCCCCACCAAAAAGAATGGGAAAAACTATCTGGAATTACGATTGAAAAGCAAAACGAAGGTACAACAGCTAGTGCCCTGACTTCTTTTCCTCAAGGAACAATTTTGGTGGAAAAAGGTCCGGCTACTCGTATTTGGCAAGCTGGTCAGTCTGATTGTTACCAGTTACAGGTTGGCGGTCCCTATCAGGCGACTGGGGGAATGGGAGATACTTTGGCTGGTATGATTGCAGGATTTGCAGGCCAGTTTAAGCAAGCTAATCTCTATGAACGTGTGGCAGTAGCGACTTATCTTCATTCAGCTATAGCCCAAGAACTTGCTCAAGAACATTATGTGGTCTTGCCGACGGAAATTAGTAATTGTCTTCCTAAAGTAATGAAAAGATATGTCTAAAATAGTTAGACAAAAAATGTTGATAATTTGTATCATTATTCTTAATTCACAAAAAACGAACGTTTAGTATTCTTCTTACTAAGAAACTAAATTTGTTCGTTTTTTTACTCTTGTAAATCTATTTTTGTTAGAGTTGATTTGCTTTACATCCGTACTTAAAGCGATTTGTCAGATCTCTGCTTTTATTAAAATAATTCAATTTCAAGGATAAATAAGCAGTATTCTAAAGGTACTTTTAGATGAAATAAAAGCCTTTACATGGTATAATAGAAGTAGCTCTTTAATGGAGGTGTTTGAGTGGAAAATCTGAAAAAAATGGCAGGTATCAAGGCTGCTGAATTTGTCAAGGATGGCATGGTAGTCGGACTTGGAACGGGGTCTACTGCCTATTATTTCGTAGAAGAAATCGGTCGTCGTATCAAGGAAGAAGGACTGCAGATTACAGCTGTAACGACTTCTAGCGTGACCAGTAAACAGGCTGAAGGTCTTAACATCCCGCTCAAGTCGATTGACCAAGTAGACTTGGTTGATGTGACGGTCGACGGGGCGGATGAAGTGGATAGCCAGTTTAACGGAATCAAAGGCGGTGGTGGTGCCCTTCTCATGGAGAAGGTTGTGGCAACACCCTCAAAAGAATATATTTGGGTGGTCGATGAAAGCAAACTAGTTGAGAAATTGGGCGCTTTTAAATTGCCAGTGGAAGTAGTCCAGTATGGTGCAGAACAGGTCTTCCGTCGTTTTGAGCGAGCTGGCTACAAACCGAGTTTCCGTGAAAAAGACGGCCAACGTTTTGTGACCGATATGCAGAACTTTATCATTGACTTAGCCTTGGATGTCATCGAGGATCCAATTGCCTTTGGGCAAGAATTGGACCATATCGTTGGTGTCGTGGAGCACGGCTTATTCAACCAAATGGTGGATAAGGTAATCGTTGCTGGACGAGACGGGGTTCAGATTTTAACTTCAACAAAAACAAGATAACTAAAATAATAAGGAGATACACTATGTCAAAATTTAATCGTATTCACTTGGTGGTACTGGATTCTGTGGGAATCGGTGCTGCACCAGATGCCAATAACTTTGTCAATGCAGGGGTTCCAGATGGAGCTTCTGACACACTAGGACACATTTCAAAAACAGTTGGTTTGAATGTGCCAAACATGGCTAAAATAGGTCTAGGAAATATTCCTCGCGAAACTCCTCTGAAGACTGTAGCAGCTGAAAGCAATCCAACAGGTTATGCAACAAAATTAGAGGAAGTATCTCTTGGTAAGGATACCATGACTGGACACTGGGAAATCATGGGACTCAATATTACGGAGCCTTTCGATACTTTCTGGAATGGATTTCCAGAAGAAATCTTGACAAAAATCGAAGAATTTTCAGGACGTAAGGTCATTCGTGAAGCCAATAAACCTTACTCAGGTACAGCTGTTATCGATGATTTTGGACCACGTCAGATGGAGACTGGGGAGTTGATTATCTATACTTCAGCTGACCCTGTTTTGCAAATTGCTGCCCACGAAGACATCATTCCTTTGGATGAATTGTACCGTATCTGTGAATACGCTCGTTCGATTACCCTTGAGCGTCCTGCCCTTCTAGGTCGTATTATTGCCCGTCCTTATGTGGGTGAACCAGGTAACTTCACTCGTACAGCAAACCGTCGTGACTTGGCTGTATCTCCATTTGCACCAACTGTTTTGGATAAATTGAACGAAGCTGGTATCGATACTTATGCCGTTGGAAAAATAAATGATATCTTTAACGGTGCTGGTATCAACCATGACATGGGACACAATAAGTCAAACAGCCACGGAATTGATACACTATTGAAGACTATGGGACTTGCTGAGTTTGAAAAAGGATTCTCTTTCACAAACTTGGTTGACTTTGATGCCCTTTACGGCCACCGTCGTAATGCTCACGGTTACCGTGATTGCTTGCATGAGTTTGATGAGCGCTTGCCTGAAATTATCGCAGCTATGAGAGAGAACGACCTTCTCTTGATTACTGCGGACCATGGAAATGACCCAACTTACGCAGGAACAGACCACACTCGTGAATATATTCCATTGTTAGCCTACAGCCCTGCCTTTAAAGGAAATGGTGTCATTCCAGTAGGACATTTTGCAGATATCTCAGCGACTGTTGCCGATAACTTTGGCGTAGAAACTGCCATGATTGGGGAAAGTTTCTTAGATAAATTGGTATAAGATGACGCGCTATGCTTTGCTGGTGAGAGGCATCAATGTTGGTGGCAAGAATAAGGTCGTCATGGCGGAGTTTCGTCAAGAATTGACAGAGTTGGGTTTGGAGAAAGTTGAAAGCTACATCAACAGTGGCAATATTTTCTTCACTTCGATAGACCAAAAAGCCCAATTGGTTGAAAAGTTAGAGACTTTCTTTGAAGTCCATTATCCATTTATTCAGAGTTTTTCTTTGCTGAGTCAAGAAAACCATGAAGACGAACTTGAAAATCTGCCAGATTGGTGGACCAAAGATTTGGCACGAAAGGATGTCCTTTTTTACACCGAGGGCTTGGACGTGGCTCAAGTCATCGAGACGGTTAAAAGTTTAGAGCTGAAAAATGAGGTCGTTCATTTTGGAAAACTTGGGATTTTCTGGGGGAAATTTTCTGAAGAATCCTACTATGCAACTGCCTATCACAAGCACCTGCTCAAGATGCCATTCTATCGCCACATTACCATTCGCAATGCAAAAACCTTTGACAAAATCGGTCAAATACTAAAAAATAAAAAAGGAGACACACAATGACATTTTTAGATAAAATCAATGAAACAGCTGCCTTCCTGAAAGACAAGGGAATCCAAGCGCCTGAGTTTGGTCTAATCCTTGGATCAGGACTTGGAGAATTGGCAGAAGAAATTGAAAATCCAGTTGTAGTAGACTATGCTGAGATTCCAAACTGGGGCCGTTCAACAGTAGTTGGTCACGCTGGGAAATTGGTATATGGTGAACTGGCAGGTCGTAAGGTCTTGGCTCTTCAAGGTCGCTTCCATTTCTACGAAGGCAATCCTCTGGAAGTCGTGACTTTCCCAGTTCGTGTCATGAAAGTTCTCGGATGTGAAGGTGTCATTGTTACCAATGCAGCTGGTGGTATTGGATTTGGTCCTGGTACTTTGATGGCTATCTCAGACCATATCAATATGACGGGGCAAAACCCATTGATGGGTGAAAACTTGGATGATTTTGGTCCTCGTTTCCCAGATATGTCTAAAGCCTACACTCCAGAATACCGTACTACTGCCCATGAAGTGGCTAAAAAACTTGGTATCAAGCTTGATGAAGGTGTCTATATCGGTGTAACTGGTCCAACTTATGAAACACCAGCAGAGATTCGTGCCTATAAGACACTGGGAGCGGATGCAGTTGGTATGTCCACTGTTCCTGAAGTGATTGTGGCAGCCCATTCAGGTTTGAAAGTCCTGGGAATTTCATGTATTACTAACTTTGCGGCTGGTTTCCAAGAAGAACTCAATCACGAGGAAGTTATGGAAGTGACTGAACGTGTTAAAGGTGACTTTAAAGGATTGATTAAAGCGATTCTTGCAGAATTGTAAAAAACTTGGTGATGGGATTAGACTAGAAATGAAGGTTTCAGTTCTCATCACCTTTAGTAGAGAAGATTGGGTTTGTTGTGATTAAAAGATGAACAAAAATCCAATCAACTACTATATTTTTACTAAAAATTTGACACATTCTTATTCATCAATTAGGAGAAATGACTTGGAAAGACGAAATAGCTTACAGGCTTAGTAACCTGATTGGTAAATAGGGGAAAATAAAAGAAAGTTAGAAAATAATGAAAATCGGTCAACGACTTATGCGTTTTGGCATAAAAAAATTAAGTATCGGAGTTGTATCTGTTGCAGTTGGCTTTGCTTTTTTAGCACCGACAGGAATTTCTGCCAATGAAGGAAGTCCAGTTGTGAAAAACGAAGCTCCTCTAGTCGTAAATGCAACGGATAGTCCGACAAAACTAGAAAATACTGATAAAAAACAGGAAATACCTCTTATAGAGGAAAGAGCTGCAGTTATCCAACCAGCTCCAGAAACAAAAGAAGTCCTTAAAAATCAGAAGGAAGAAGAAAAGCTGGACGCCCATAAAACAGAGCCTGCTCTAGTTCCTGAAGACGTGAATAAAGAGGAAAATGTAAAGAATGAGGCTACAACTTCTCGTCCAGTGACAGCAGAAGATCTTTTGAAAATCTCAAAAGGAGAACTGCACTCAGAAAATGATTTACTTGACAATTCTCTTTATGGTGAAAAAGTCCTTGATTTAGAAGGTGATGACGATCAGGATGGTATCAAAAATAAGGATGAACTTTATGTTTATCATAAAGATGGTAAGGACTATTTAGGATATAACAGTCATCCATTACTTGCAGACAGTGATGGAGACGGATTAGCAGATGGAGAAGATGATAATAAGAAACAATGGTATGTTACAGATCGAGATGCTCTTCTCTTTATGGAGTTATCCTATCGTGATGATGACTATATCGAAAAAATTCTAGATCATAAGAATCCATTTCCGAGTCTCTACTTGAATCGTCAAGAATATAAGATGATGCACAATGAGTTAGCCCCGTTTTGGAAGATGAAAAAATCTTACCATACAGCTAGTGGTTTGGATGCTTATCTATTTGAAACAAAGAGTGATCTTCCTTATTTAAAAGACAATACTGTTCAAATGTTGGCTATACGTGGGACAAGACTGAATGATGCCAAAGATTTGAGAACGGACTTGACCTTGCTAGGAGGAAATAAACCTGCACAAGCGGATGACATCCGTAATGTGGTAAAAGAATTGGCACAGGATTCCAGCATTACCAATCTGTATATGACAGGCCATTCTTTAGGAGGCTATCTAGCTCAAATAGCAGCGGTTGAAGCCTATCAGAAATATCCTACTTTTTATAATAATGTTTTGAAAAAAGTGACAACATTTAATGCGCCTAAGGTCATTACTTCAAGAACAATCTGGAATGCCAAAAATGGTTTCTGGGATGTAGGATTAGAAAGTCGGAAGCTTGCTGTAAATGGAAAAATTAAACATTATGTAGTGGATAATGACAATGTGGTTACATCTGTGCTACAAAATGATAGTGATGTGGTGACATCTACAGGAAGTGCCAATGTTAAGCACCGTTCGCGTGGCTATTTTGAAAGCCGTATGAATGATATTCCAAACTTTAATATTGGAAAACGAACAACATTGGACAAGCAGGGTTACCGTGATCCAAAACTAGAAAAAATTTCTTTCTTTAAGAAACAACAACTCCCTCTGTCATCTAGTCAACCAAGCGCTGAACCTCTTGAAAATATAGCTCTAGGGAAACGGGTTACCCAAAGTTCGACAGCTTTTGGAGGTGACGCTAGAAGGGCTGTGGATGGAAAAGTTGATGGAAATTATGCTCATCATTCTGTAACGCATACAGAGTTTCAATCTAAGCCTTGGTGGCAAGTCGATTTAGACAAGGAAGAAACGATTCGTCAAATCAATATCTATAATCGAACAGATACTGCTCAGGATAGGCTTACCAATTTTAATGTGATTCTTTTAGATAGTTCTGGGAAAGAAATTGAGAGAAAGCGTGTTGCAACCCTGAAAGATATTTCTGCACAAATTGCAATTGACTATAAAAAAGCTCGTTTTGTCCGTATTGAGTTAGATGGTTACAATGCTCTCAGTCTCGCAGAAGTTCAAGTTTTGCGTGCTGAGAACATCGCATGGAAAAAGCAAGCACGCCAAAGTTCTACCGAGTTTGGAGGAGATGCTAGTCGTGCCTTGGATGGCAATACCAATAGTAGCTACAGCCAGCAATCGATTACGCATACAAAATTTGAAGATCAGCCTTGGTGGGAAGTTGATTTGGGTCGTACAGAACAGGTAGGACTTGTCCGCCTTTATAATCGTGGAGATGGCGAACTTTCTAAACGTTTGGCAGATTTTGACGTGATTTTATATGATGAAAAAGGGACAGAAGTTGCTAGACAGTATGTTTCTCGCTTAGAAGGAAGCAGTTTAGACCTCCAGTTGAATGGGAAACTAGGTCGCCGTGTCCGTATTCAATTGCGTCAGAAAAATCAAGCTCTCAGTCTTGCTGAAGTAGAAGTGTTTCGATTTATGGCTAAGAATGCTGTGACACCACCAACTTCTAAGCCAGTACAAGTGTTAAATTACACTCCTGTAAAAGATAAAACCCTAACTATTCAGCATAGTGGAGCTTACATTGCACGCTATTCTATAACTTGGGAAGAAGTTACAGTAGATAAAAATGGTCATTCAGTTGTTCGCAGTCATTCTTGGGAAGGAAATGGACGTAATCAGACTGCAGGTTTTGTCCTCAACCTCCCAATTAAAGAAAATATGCGTAATCTTCGAATTATGATTGAAAAGAGAACAGGTCTTATCTGGAATAGATGGCAAACAATCTATGATAACAGACCTCTCCTTGCTCAACCACATCGAAAAATCACTCATTGGGGTACGACATTGAATTCCAAGGTGAGTGACGATGATGTCTTGTAATCTGATGATACAATGACAGTTAGATAATTTAGTTTATAAAAAACTACCTGAGCTCGAATAGGACTCAGGTAGCTATCTGTGAGAGAATAAAATTAAACAGAAAGGTAGAGTAAGGTGTTCTGATTTGAACACGAGCGGAAAACTTTTCTAAAAACTGAGGAAGATAAACTAATGAAAGTGCATTTTATACTACATGAGAGTTTTGAAATCCCAGGTGCTTATCTAACTTGGGCTCAATCAAGAGGTCATGATATTGGAATAACAAAGGTTTATAAGGGAGAAGCTTTACCCCAAACAGTTTCTGATATTGATTTTCTTATCATTATGGGAGGTCCGCAATCTCCTGATGAAGATAAAGAACATTTCCCTTATTATCATCCAAAAGAAGAAATTAGACTCATTCGACAAGCAATAGAAGAAGATAAGTATATTGTAGGTGTATGCTTAGGGGCGCAATTACTTTCTGAGGCTTATGGGGGTCAATATGAGCATAGTCCTGAAAGAGAAATAGGTGTATTCCCTATTAGGATGACTAGTCAAGGACTAGCAGATAAACACCTCAAACATTTTGGTAGCGAGCTTTTAGTTGGTCACTGGCATGGTGATATGCCGGGCTTGACAGACGAAGCGGTAATCCTTGCTACCAGTCAAGGTTGTCCACGACAGATTGTTCGCTTTAGCCCTAAACATTATGCTTTTCAAGTGCATTTAGAATTTGATTTAGAAGCGATTGATTTATTGATTGCTGCGGATAGTGAAGAACGATTGATAGAACAACATCAAACATTATCTTTTGTTCAATCACCTGAAGAATTGCGTGGTAACGATTATTCTGAAATGAATGCAAAATTGCATAATTTTTTAGATTCGCTTACAAATTAGAATTACAGACAAACTAGATATTTTAATTTGTGCTAGTTTTTACAAAATATCAAAAATAAGAAAGGTAGAGCGCGTGTTCTGATTTGAACACGAGCGGAAAATTTGGAAAATAGATAATTTGACTAAGAAATCAGGATTTCTCGTCAGATTCCTAATTTTCAGTCGTTTTCTTCTCGCTCTCTAATCTTCATAAAATAAAGAAAGGATGGGTTAACTGTATTCATTGAACTGAATACGGGCGGAGAACTGTGTAAAAAAGATAAACTGTCTAGCATCTACGATGCGTCGTCAGTTTCCTATTTTTACTTTGTTCTCTGTCGCTATCCTAAATATACAAAAAAAGAAAGGTAGAGCGTGTGTTCTAATTTGAACACGAGCGGAAAACTTGGAAAATAGATAATCTGACTGAGAAATCAGGATTTCTCGTCAGATTCCTAATTTTCAGTCGTTTTCTTCTCGCTCTTTGTATCATAAATTATGTCTATTCATATTGCTGCTCAGCAGGGTGAAATTGCTGATAAAATTCTTCTTCCTGGAGATCCTCTTCGTGCTAAGTTTATTGCGGAGAATTTCCTTGAAGATGCTGTTTGTTTTAACGAAGTGCGTAACATGTTTGGTTACACTGGTACTTACAAGGGTCACCGTGTATCTGTCATGGGAACTGGGATGGGAATGCCATCCATTTCGATTTATGCGCGTGAGTTGATTGTTGACTACGGTGTGAAAAAATTGATCCGTGTGGGAACTGCGGGTTCTTTGAATGAAGATGTTCATGTCCGTGAATTGGTTTTGGCGCAAGCAGCTGCAACCAACTCAAACATCGTCCGTAATGACTGGCCACAGTATGATTTCCCACAAATCGCTAGCTTTGATTTGTTGGATAAGGCTTATCATATCGCTAAAGAACTTGGCATGACTACTCATGTGGGAAATGTCTTGTCATCTGATGTCTTTTATTCAAACTATTTTGAAAAGAACATCGAGCTTGGTAAATGGGGAGTTAAAGCTGTGGAAATGGAAGCAGCAGCGCTTTACTATCTTGCTGCCCAACACCATGTTGATGCGCTTGCTATCATGACAATCTCTGATAGTTTAGTCAATCCAGATGAAGACACTACTGCAGAAGAACGCCAAAATACCTTCACCGATATGATGAAGGTTGGTTTGGAAACTTTGATTGCAGAGTAATTATAGTTAAAAAGGAAGCCCTTCTTTATGAATTGGAGGACTTCCTTTTCTTATCTAGAAATTGATCTAGCTCTCTTTGATTTCGAAGGATAGTGATTTTATGTGAGTATTCTTGGCAAAGTTTTTGGTAATTCTCTTTCTGAGCCTTAGTTCGCCCACCCCAGAGAATCCATCGAATAAACTCCCAATTAAACTGTTCTTGACAACCTTCTGCCATACTTTCTCTGACCTTGCCTCGGTATTTGAGATAACGTTTAAAAGCCCGAAATAGACAAGTCCATGGTGAAAAGTTGAGAAAGATGATTTGGTCAGCTTCCTGCATTCTTTCTTCGTAATAGCACCAAGAATAATTTCCATCGATGACCCAAGCTTCATGTTTTGTGAGAAAATTTTTCATCTCGGTCAACATCCATTCGCGGTCACTGTCTTGCCAACCAGGTTGAAATTGGAGTGTATCCATGTGAAGTTTTGGGATGGAGTAGTAGAGAGATAACTTTTCAGCTAGCGTTGACTTACCAGCACCAGAATATCCGATAATTGCGATTTTCATTTTCTACCTTTTTCTATTTGAGGACAAAAAAACAGCCTCTATGGACTGTTTCTTATTTAGCAAGTTTAGCTGAAAGACGAGCTTTGTCGCGGCTTGCTTTGTTTTTGTGAATCAAACCTTTAGTTTCTGCTTTATCGATAGCTGAGCTAGCAGCACGGAAAAGTTCTTCAGATGGGTTTGCTTCAAAAGCTTTGATAGCAGTACGCATAGCTGATTTTTGAGCTGAGTTCTTTTCGTTTTGTTTAACGTTCAATTCAGCGCGTTTGATAGCTGATTTAATGTTTGCCAATGTTCTTACCTCCATATTTACTAACTATACCATTATATCTGAAAACTTACGTTTTGACAAGGGGAAATTACTTTTTTAAGTAAATTTCATCGATTTCATGGTTCTTTGTTTTATGAAGAATCACTTCCGCACGGTTTCTGGTTGGTTCAATATAATTTTGTAGATTTGTGAGATTGATACTGGTCCAGACTTGATGGGCAAAGGATTCTACTTCCCCAATCGGCATTTGAGTAAAACGATAGTAGTAGCTTTCAGGATCGTTTTGGGCTAGGCTCAGCATTTTCAAAAAACGGTCAAGATACCAACTTTCGATGTCATCCACTGCCGCATCAACATAGATGGAAAAGTCGAAGAAGTCAGTGATATAGAGACGCTCGTTTTGTGGATTTTGAAAGACATTAATCCCCTCAACAATCACAAAATCAGCAGCTTTGACGCTTTGCTTTTGCTCAGGTACGATGTCGTAGACTTCATGAGAATAGACCGGAATATCTACATCTTGTCCATTTTTGATGTGGTCCAGGAAGTTAAGAAGAGCTTCCATATCATAGCTTTCAGGAAATCCCTTGCGATTTAAAATCCCCTGCTCAGTCAAGGTCTGGTTGGGATAGAGAAAGCCATCAGTTGTTACCAACTCAACCGTAGCATCTGTAAGTGTACGGGATAGCAAGATTTGAAGTAGTCGACTAGTTGTGGATTTTCCAACAGCAACACTCCCAGAAACCCCAATGATAAAAGGCTGGGCTTTACTTTCACGTTGGAGGAAAATTCCTTTGGAAAAAGCCAAATCATCCTTGGTACGCTTGTAAATCTGGATGAGATGGGCTAGGGGAAGATAGACATCAGTAACATCCTTTAGACTAATCTGGTCGTTAAAACTCTTGATGGATTCTAATTCCTCTTCAGTTAAAGGAGGTGTTGTCTTTCGATGTAAAGATTGCCAAGTTTGGCGGCTGATTTTTTCAAAATGTAAAAATTCGTTGGTCATTTGTTTTCCCCTAGATATTTTGTCTATCATACCATAAAAAGCTAAAAAAATAAAGCGGTTTCTTGAATGTGGTCAGTCAATATTATATAATAGATGTAGATAGAGGATGAACAATTTATTGATGAAGTAGGAGCTACTTACTCCTGACTTATAAGCTAATAAAGGGGGCTTTGGGGTTCACAACTTATAGGAGGTGTGACATGAAAATATTAAAAAGTTATGTATTGGAACTCTGTTTTATTTTAAGTTTTGCCTTACCTTTTATAAAAGGAGCCAATGCAGATAATGGTAGACGCTTTGTGGAAACCTATTACGGTTTTACTTTTTTGATGGATCATGCCATTGTAACAGTTGTTTTTATCTGTTCGCTCTTGATTGCTTGGCTACTAAAAAAACGGTGGACGAAATGGCTTGCTGCTAGTAGCTATCTATTTTTGATTTTGTGGATTGCTACAGAAGGGTATCTCTTCCGTATGTCACTAGAAGATTTGGTACGACTTTGGACAAGTTTGAAAATTCTGACACAAACTTATCAGTTGGGCTTTTATCTAAACATCCTGTTGGGAATTTTGTTGATAATAAAGTATTTGAAGGTTAAGCAATCGTAATAAAAATGCGCTTGATTATAGACAATAAATTTGTTGTTTTATCTTGACTGTGATACCTTATAGCTCTCAATGGTTTGTCATTCGTTTCCAATAATTTAAAGAGATTGAAGAAAAGGTTTTACTTACTAGCTTTCTTCAGTCTTTTTCGTTTTATTATCAATTTGTAAACGATTTACAATTTGAGTCAAATTATGGTAAAATAGTTTCATGAGTAAAATGTATTATGCAGAAAATCCTGATGCTGCTCACGACATTCATGAGTTGCGAGTGGACTTGTTGGGACAAAAAATGACCTTTTTAACGGATGCGGGTGTTTTTAGCAAGAAAATGGTTGACTTTGGCAGTCAACTCTTGCTCAAGTGTCTTGAGGTCAGCCAAGGAGAAACTGTCCTTGATGTGGGCTGCGGTTATGGGCCTTTGGGCTTGTCCTTGGCTAAGGCTTTTGGAGTTCAGGCGACCATGGTCGATATCAATAATCGTGCCTTGGATTTGGCGCGACAAAATGCCGAACGAAATAAAGTAGAAGCGACGATTTTCCAGTCCAACATCTATGAACAAGTTGAAGGGAAATTTGACCATGTCATTTCCAATCCCCCTATCCGTGCGGGCAAGCAAGTGGTTCATGAAATCATTGAGAAAAGCAAAGATTTCTTGGGAACTGATGGGGATTTGACTATTGTTATCCAGAAAAAACAAGGGGCTCCAAGTGCCAAGTCTAAGATGGAAGAGGTGTTTGGCAATTGTGAAATCGTCAAAAAAGATAAGGGATATTATATCCTTAGAAGTGTGAAAGAATGAGAGCAGTTGATTTAATCCAAAAAAAACGAGACGGTCAAGAATTGACTTCGAGTGAAATTGAATGGCTGGTAGAAGGCTATGTGTCAGGAACTGTTCCTGATTATCAGATGTCTGCCTTTGCTATGGCTGTTTATTTCAAAGGAATGACGACACGAGAAATCTCAGATTTGACTATGAATATGGTTCAGACAGGTCAAGAGTTTGATTTATCAGCTATTGATGGGGTTAAGGTTGACAAGCATTCCACTGGTGGAGTTGGTGATAAGGTGACCTTGATTTTGGCTCCTCTTGTGGCTAGCTTTGGTGTGCCTGTGGCCAAAATGAGTGGTCGTGGTCTCGGTCATACTGGGGGAACAATTGATAAATTGGAGTCCATCAAGGGCTATCAAGTAGAACGTAGTCAAGAGGATTTCATTAATCAAGTGCAGGACATTGGAGTATCTGTCATTGGGCAATCAGACCAGCTGGTCAAAGCGGATAAGCTTCTCTATGCCCTTCGTGATGTGACTGCAACTGTTGACACGATTCCTTTGATTGCGAGTTCGGTGATGAGCAAGAAAATTGCGGCAGGAGCGGATGCTATTTTGCTAGACGTGACTGTCGGTGAGGGTGCCTTCATGAAAACGGTTGATGAGGCGCGTGAACTGGCTCAAACCATGGTGGATCTTGGTAAGGCAGTTGGTCGAAAGACGGTAGCCGTGATTACAGATATGAGTCAACCTTTGGGACGAGCGATTGGAAATCGTCTGGAAATCCTTGAAGCACTGGAGATTTTACAAGGACAAGGCCGTCAGGACATTACTCACTTTATTTGTGAATTGGCTCAAATTATGCTTGGTCTGGCAAATGTAAACAAGACAGTTGAGGAAGTTCGCCAACATCTTGAAAATGGCCAAGCACTGGCTAAGTTTGAGGAGATGGTCCAAGCTCAAGGTGGAGACTTGGAAGACCTCTATCGACCAGTCAATGTTGCCCATGTGGTGGATATTCCTGCCCAGGAAACAGGTGTCATTTCAGCTCTTCCAGCCATGGAATTTGGCTTGTTTGCCATGAGACTGGGTGCTGGTCGTGCAGTCAAGACTGATGATTTGGACTATGAAACAGGAATTGTTTTTGAAAAGAAAGTTGGAGATTCCGTTCAAAAAGGAGAAATTGTTGCAAAAGTATACACAAATGGAAAAAATTCTCCTCAACTAGTTACAGATTTTCAAAAATATGTTAAAATAAATGATAGGGTGCAAAGTTTACGAGAAATTATAGAAATTATCTCATAAACGACAGGAGAATCCGTATATGAAATTAAATAAATATATCGATCATACGCTTTTGAAGCAAGATGCGACAGAAAAACAAATTGATTGTTTGTTGACTGAAGCTAGAGAGTATGATTTTGCCAGCGTCTGCGTCAATCCGACCTGGGTTGAACATGCTAAAAAAGGTCTTGAAGGTACAGATGTCAAGGTCTGCACAGTGGTTGGTTTCCCCTTGGGAGCAACAACTTCAGCCGTGAAAGCATTTGAAACCAAAGAAGCTATCCAAAATGGCGCAGATGAGATTGATATGGTGATCAATGTTGGGGCTCTCAAATCAGGCAATTTAGCCTTGGTTGAGTCAGATATTCGCGCAGTCGTGGAAGCAAGTGGTGACAAGTTAGTGAAAGTCATTATTGAAGCGTGCCTGCTGACCGACCAAGAAAAAGTTGTGGCTTGCCAATTAGCCCAAAAAGCTGGGGCTGACTTTGTCAAAACATCTACTGGCTTTTCAACTGGCGGCGCTACGATAGCAGATGTTCAATTAATGCGTGAAACAGTTGGACCTGATATGGGTGTCAAGGCTGCTGGTGGAGCTCGTTCTTATGCAGATGCTCTTGCCTTTGTCGAAGCAGGTGCGACCCGTATCGGAACGTCAGCTGGTGTAGCCATTTTAAAAGGAGAATTGGCAGATGGCGACTACTGAGTTGATTGAACTAGCAATTGAAACCAGCAAACATGCCTATGTCCCCTATTCTCACTTTCCTATCGGAGCAGTTTTAGTGGCAAAAGACGGAAGTGTTTACACGGGAGTGAATATCGAAAATGCTAGCTATCCTTTGACCAATTGCGGTGAGAGAACAGCCATTTTTAAGGCTATATCTGAAGGACAAAGAGAATTTTCAGAATTGATTGTCTATGGACAGACTGAAAAACCAATCTCACCATGTGGTGCTTGTCGCCAAGTAATGGTCGAATTTTTTGAACAAGATCTAAAAGTGACCTTAGTCGCAAAAGATAAATCGACGGTCGAGATGACGGTCGGGGAGTTACTTCCATACTCTTTTACAGACTTAAACTAGTCTGAGTCGCTCTCTGAGTGGCACGGTCCTTGTGGCCAATAAATCCATACTTGCAACATCGTTGCACATCTTATTTAGGAGGTTCAGTAATGAACAAGAAACAATGGCTAGGCCTTGGTCTAGTTGCAGTGGCAGCAGTTGGACTTGCTGCATGTGGTAACCGCTCTTCTCGTAAGGCAGATTCATCTTCTGATGTGAAGACAAAAGCAGCAATCGTCACTGATACTGGTGGTGTTGATGATAAATCATTCAACCAATCAGCTTGGGAAGGTTTGCAGGCTTGGGGTAAAGAACACAATCTTGCAAAAGATAAAGGTTTCACTTACTTCCAATCAACAAGTCAAGCTGACTACGCTAACAACTTGCAACAAGCGGCTGGAAGTTACAACCTAATCTTCGGTGTTGGTTTTGCCCTTCACAATGCGGTTGAAGAAGCAGCTAAAGAACATTCTGACTTGAACTATGTCTTGATTGATGATGTGATTAAAGATCAAAAGAATGTTGCGAGCGTAACTTTCGCTGATAATGAGTCAGGTTACCTTGCAGGTGTAGCTGCAGCAAAAACAACTAAAACAAAACAAGTTGGTTTTGTAGGTGGGCAGGAGTCAGAAGTTATCTCTCGTTTTGAAGCAGGATTCAAGGCTGGTGTTGCGTCAGTAGACCCATCTATCAAAGTACAAGTTGACTACGCTGGTTCATTTGGTGATGCTGCGAAAGGTAAAACAATTGCAGCCGCACAATACGCAGCCGGTGCAGATATTGTTTACCAAGTAGCTGGTGGTACAGGTGCTGGTGTCTTTGCAGAAGCAAAATCACTCAACGAAAGCCGTCCTGAAAATGAAAAAGTTTGGGTTATCGGTGTTGACCGTGACCAAGAAGCAGAAGGTAAATACACTTCTAAAGATGGCAAAGAATCAAACTTTGTTCTTGCATCTACTTTGAAACAAGTTGGTACAACTGTAAAAGATATTTCTAACAAGGCAGAAAAAGGTGAATTCCCTGGCGGTCAAGTGATCGTTTACTCATTGAAAGATAAAGGGGTTGACTTGGCAGTAACAAATCTTTCAGAAGAAGGTAAAAAAGCTGTCGAAGATGCTAAAGCTAAAATCCTTGATGGAAGCGTAAAAGTTCCTGCAAAATAATGGATGGAAGTCATTTCTTAGGAAGCGGCCATCGGCCGCTTTTTAAGAGTTGAGACAAAGTCATTTTGTCTCAGTAAAGCTTGCTACTAGACAAACTAGCAAGTTTTATTGAAATAAAATAAGACTCTGAAAGGAAGAGCACATGGCACACGAAAATGTCATTGAGATGCGTGATATTACCAAGGTGTTTGGTGAATTTGTTGCCAACGACAAAATCAACCTGCACCTACGAAAAGGTGAAATTCATGCACTTTTAGGAGAAAATGGGGCTGGTAAGTCCACGCTCATGAACATGTTAGCAGGCCTTCTTGAACCAACTAGTGGTGAAATCGCGGTCAACGGTCAAGTTGTCAACCTTGACTCCCCATCTAAAGCAGCTGGCTTGGGAATCGGAATGGTTCACCAGCACTTTATGTTGGTAGAGGCTTTCACGGTGGCTGAAAACATTATTTTAGGAAGTGAATTGACTAAAAATGGTGTGCTAGATATCGCTGGAGCTAGCAAAGAAATCAAGGCTCTTTCTGAACGTTATGGCTTAGCTGTGGACCCTTCTGCCAAGGTGGCAGACATCTCGGTTGGAGCTCAACAACGTGTAGAAATTTTAAAAACCCTTTATCGGGGAGCTGATATTCTTATTTTTGACGAACCAACGGCTGTTTTGACTCCATCAGAAATTGAGGAGTTGATGGCTATTATGAAAAATCTTGTTAAAGAAGGAAAATCAATTATCTTGATTACCCATAAGTTGGATGAAATTCGTGCAGTTTCTGACCGCGTTACAGTTATCCGTCGTGGGAAATCAATTGAAACCGTCGAAATTGCAGGAGCAACTAATGCCGATTTGGCGGAAATGATGGTAGGACGTTCTGTTTCCTTTAAAACAGAGAAACAAGCCTCTCAACCAAAAGAAGTGGTCTTGTCAATCAAAGATTTGGTGGTCAATGAAAACCGTGGTGTTCCAGCTGTGAAAAATCTATCCTTGGATGTTCGTGCGGGAGAGATTGTTGGTATTGCGGGGATTGATGGAAATGGTCAGTCTGAACTGATTCAAGCCATTACAGGTCTTCGCAAGGTTGAATCTGGTAGCATTGAGCTAAAAGGAGATTCAATTGTAGGCTTGCACCCACGACAAATTACAGAACTAAGTGTTGGGCACGTTCCAGAAGACCGTCACCGTGATGGTTTGATTTTAGAAATGATGATTTCTGAAAATATTGCCCTTCAAACCTACTACAAAGAACCACATAGTAAAAATGGAATTTTGAACTATTCAAATATTACTTCTTATGCTAAAAAGCTAATGGAAGAGTTTGATGTTCGTGCTGCCAGTGAATTTGTTCCTGCAGCTGCACTCTCAGGAGGAAATCAACAAAAAGCAATTATTGCTCGTGAAATTGATCGAGATCCTGATCTCCTTATCGTCAGCCAGCCAACTCGTGGTTTGGATGTCGGTGCCATTGAATATATCCACAAGCGCTTGATTGAAGAGCGTGATAATGGCAAGGCTGTCCTTGTTGTCAGCTTTGAATTGGATGAGATTTTAAACGTCTCAGACCGTATTGCCGTTATCCACGATGGGAAGATTCAAGGTATTGTATCACCAGAAACAACCAATAAGCAAGAACTTGGTGTCTTGATGGCTGGTGGAAACTTGGGAAAGGAGAAGAGTGATGTCTAAAAAATTACAACAAATTTCGGTTCCCTTGATTTCTGTCTTCCTAGGAATTTTACTCGGAGCCATTGTCATGTGGATCTTCGGTTATGATGCCATCTGGGGCTATGAAGAATTGTTCTACACAGCCTTTGGTAGCCTGCGTGGGATTGGGGAAATCTTCCGTGCTATGGGGCCTTTGGTCTTAATCGGTCTTGGTTTTGCCGTTGCCAGCCGAGCAGGTTTCTTTAACGTTGGACTTCCTGGTCAGGCTTTGGCAGGTTGGATTCTCAGTGGTTGGTTTGCCCTGTCGCATCCAGATATGCCACGTCCCTTGATGATTCTAGCAACTATCGTGATTGCCTTGATTGCTGGTGGGATTGTCGGAGCGATTCCAGGTATTCTGAGAGCCTATCTAGGGACGTCAGAGGTTATTGTAACCATCATGATGAACTACATTGTCTTGTATGTAGGGAATGCCTTTATCCATGCCTTCCCTAAAGACTTCATGCAAAATACAGATTCGACCATTCGTGTTGGGGCTAATGCAACCTACCAGACACCTTGGTTGGCTGAGTTGACTGGTAACTCGCGGATGAATATCGGTATTTTCTTTGCTCTCATTGCCGTTGCAGTCATTTGGTTTATGCTCAAGAAAACAACTCTTGGTTTTGAAATCCGTGCGGTTGGTCTTAATCCTCACGCATCAGAATACGCTGGTATTTCTGCCAAACGAACAATCATTCTATCAATGATCATCTCTGGTGCCTTGGCAGGTCTTGGTGGAGCTGTTGAAGGGCTTGGAACCTTCCAGAACGTCTATGTTCAAGGGGCGTCATTAGCTGTCGGATTTAACGGGATGGCGGTTAGTCTGCTTGCAGCCAACTCACCAATCGGTATTCTCTTTGCAGCCTTCCTATTTGGTGTTCTCCAAGTTGGAGCTCCCGGTATGAATGCGGCGCAGGTACCGTCTGAGCTTGTCAGCATTGTAACAGCGTCTATTATCTTCTTTGTCAGTGTTCATTACCTTATCGAACGCTTTGTCAAACCGAAAAAACAAGTTAAAGGAGGTAAGTAAAGATGTCTATTACAACCTTGCTCACCCTCTTGGTGTCTTCTATGCTGATTTACTCAGCCCCCCTCATCTTTACAAGTATCGGTGGTGTTTTCTCTGAACGTGGTGGTGTGGTAAATGTTGGCCTTGAAGGAATTATGGTTATGGGTGCCTTTTCTGGAGTCGTCTTTAACCTTGAATTTGCAGAACAATTTGGAGCAGCAACTCCATGGCTATCTTTGCTTGTAGCAGGATTGGTAGGGGGAATCTTTTCTATCATCCACGCAGCGGCAACAGTTCATTTCCGTGCAGACCATGTTGTCAGCGGTACAGTATTGAACTTGATGGCCCCTGCCTTGGCTGTTTTCTTAGTGAAAGTGCTTTATAACAAAGGACAAACAGATAACTTAAGTCAGACTTTTGGACGCTTTGACTTCCCAGTCTTAGCTAATATCCCAGTGATTGGTGATATCTTCTTCAAATCAACAAGTTTGCTAGGTTATATCGCGATTGCCTTCTCATTCCTTGCTTGGTTTATCCTCTTCAAGACCCGCTTTGGTCTTCGTCTCCGCTCTGTAGGTGAACACCCTCAAGCAGCGGATACCTTGGGAATCAATGTCTACAAGATGAGATATCTAGGAGTTATCATTTCAGGTTTCTTGGGTGGAATTGGGGGAGCGATTTATGCTCAATCCATCTCAGTTAACTTCTCAGTGACAACTATTGTTGGACCTGGATTTATCGCCCTTGCTGCGATGATCTTTGGGAAATGGAATCCAATCGGAGCCATGCTATCTAGTCTCTTCTTTGGACTTTCACAAAGTTTAGCTGTTATCGGATCTCAATTGCCATTCCTACAAGGAGTGCCTGCGGTTTACCTTCAAATCGCACCTTATGTTTTGACTATTTTGGTCTTGGCAGCCTTCTTTGGAAAAGCAGTTGCACCAAAAGCAGATGGTATCAACTATATCAAATCTAAATAAGCATACAAAAAAACGTCAGTTCTGTTCAAACTGGCGTTTTATTTTTTAGGATCTTGATGAGTTAAGTTTAATCCCCAAGGGACTAAATTTTCAGTTTTATTTTGGATGCGTATGATATTATCCTTATGCCGAATGATAATCAAACTAGCAAGTGCTAGGATAATAGCGATGAAGAGAGGGTCGTAGTTACTCAGGATAAAACCAAAAAGTGGAAAGAGTAGAACTCCGATGACGGCTGCGATAGATGCTGTGACACTGGAAAGTGAAATCATACTGCCTAGATAGAGAGTTCCAAAGAAAACAACTGCAAGGTAGAGACAGAAGACAGGCGCAAATCCGAAAATCACTCCCGCACTGGTTGCGACAGCCTTTCCACCCTTAAATCCTGCAAAGATAGGGAAGGTATGTCCAATGACAGCCAAGAGTCCAAAGATAAGAGGTGAAACGCCTTGCAGATGAAAGAGAATCGGAAGTAGCGTTGCTAGGGTTCCTTTGAAAAAGTCAATCACAAAGGTCGCCATACCCGCTTTCTTGCCTAAAATGCGGAAGGTATTGGTTGTTCCAGTGTTACCAGAACCATGCTCGCGCAGATTGATTTGAAAGAATACTTGTCCAATCCAGAGACCAGACGGAATTGAACCCAGCAGATAGGCTAGGATTAATAAAACTATTGTAATCATACTCCTATTATATCATGAAATGGAGAAGAAAGGCAGAGAATCTCTTCTGAAATTGTCACAGCGGAGAAAGAAAAATTTTGCAAAATCCTTAGAAAACCTGTAGAATAGTAAAGATGAACGAATAGGAGGTTCCTTGTGTCAAAAAAGGAAATCGATATTAACAATTATAATGATGATGCCATACAGGTGCTAGAAGGGTTGGATGCCGTCCGTAAACGTCCAGGGATGTATATCGGATCGACTGATGGGGCAGGTCTCCACCACCTAGTATGGGAAATTGTCGACAATGCAGTCGATGAGGCTTTGTCTGGATTTGGTGACCGCATTGATGTGACCATCAATAAAGACGGGAGTTTGACTGTTCAGGACCATGGCCGTGGGATGCCGACTGGAATGCACGCTATGGGAATCCCAACAGTTGAGGTTATCTTCACCATTCTTCACGCCGGAGGGAAATTTGGTCAGGGGGGCTACAAGACATCTGGTGGTCTCCACGGGGTTGGTTCTTCCGTTGTTAACGCTCTTTCAAGTTGGCTGGAGGTTGAAATCACCCGTGATGGTGCAGTCTACAAGCAACGTTTTGAAAATGGTGGAAAACCCGTCACGACCTTGAAGAAAATCGGTACAGCACCCAAGTCTAAAACAGGTACCAAGGTTACTTTTATGCCTGATGCGACTATCTTTTCTACGATAGACTTCAAGTACAATACCATTTCAGAGCGTCTCAATGAGTCAGCCTTTCTCTTGAAAAATGTGACCTTGTCTTTGACGGACAAGCGTACAGATGAAGCGATTGAGTTTCATTATGAGAACGGGGTGCAGGACTTTGTTTCTTATCTGAACGAAGACAAGGAAACCTTGACACCTGTTTTGTACTTTGAGGGGGAAGATAATGGTTTCCAAGTAGAAGTAGCTCTCCAATACAATGATGGATTTTCAGATAATATTCTGTCCTTTGTCAATAATGTTCGCACCAAGGACGGTGGAACGCATGAGACAGGACTTAAGTCTGCCATTACCAAAGTCATGAACGACTATGCGCGTAAGACAGGTCTTCTCAAGGAAAAAGATAAAAACCTTGAAGGTTCCGACTATCGTGAGGGACTAGCGGCCGTTCTTTCTATCCTTGTTCCTGAAGAACATTTGCAGTTTGAAGGCCAGACCAAGGATAAGCTAGGAAGCCCTCTTGCCCGTCCAGTTGTAGATGGAATTGTGGCTGATAAGTTGACTTTCTTCCTCATGGAAAATGGGGAATTGGCTTCTAACCTCATCCGCAAGGCTATCAAGGCGCGTGATGCTCGTGAAGCAGCACGTAAGGCGCGTGATGAAAGCAGAAATGGTAAGAAAAACAAGAAGGATAAGGGCTTGTTGTCTGGGAAATTGACCCCAGCCCAGTCTAAGAATCCTGCAAAAAATGAACTCTATCTAGTCGAGGGTGACTCTGCCGGTGGTTCTGCCAAACAAGGTCGTGACCGCAAGTTCCAGGCTATCTTGCCCCTTCGTGGTAAGGTTATCAATACAGCCAAGGCCAAGATGGCGGATATCCTCAAAAATGAGGAAATCAATACCATGATTTATACTATCGGTGCGGGTGTTGGGGCTGACTTCTCTATTGAAGATGCCAACTATGACAAGATCATTATCATGACCGATGCGGATACAGATGGTGCTCATATACAGACCTTGCTCTTGACATTTTTCTACCGCTATATGCGTCCGCTAGTTGAGGCGGGACATGTCTATATTGCCCTTCCACCTCTTTATAAGATGTCAAAAGGGAAAGGCAAGAAAGAAGAAGTGGCCTATGCTTGGACGGACGGAGAACTAGAAGAACTCCGTAAGCAGTTCGGTAAAGGCGCAACACTCCAACGATATAAAGGTCTTGGTGAGATGAATGCGGACCAGCTCTGGGAAACAACCATGAACCCAGAAACGCGTACCCTCATCCGTGTTACAATCGAAGACCTAGCACGTGCTGAACGTCGCGTCAATGTCCTCATGGGTGACAAGGTCGAACCACGCCGTAAGTGGATTGAGGATAATGTCAAGTTTACGCTGGAAGAAGCGACAGTGTTTTAAGTCGGTCTTTAACGAATGGGTATTAACATGCGAACTGAAACAGAAATACTCGATATTCTGATAAAGACAGCTAAAAATTTGAAAGTCAAAGCTGTCGCCATGTCTGGTTCGCGAGCATGTTCAAAAGCTCCAAAAGATGAATTTCAAGACTATGATGTGGTCTATATTGTGGATGATTTTGATAATCTGACAAGTGACCTTTCTTGGTTGAATCAGTTTGGGAAACGCATTATCGAGCAAGAAGTTAGTCTTGGTAATCGTCGTCTCTATCTCATGCTCTTTGAAGATGGCAATCGTATCGATTTGACTCTTTGTCCTAAAGAACACATTCAAGAATGGGTGGATAGTGAAGCAGGATTTACTATTTTAGAAGATACAGAAAATTTATTTGAAGCCTATTTCCAAAATCCAGAGCGTTTCTGGATAACCTCAGCTACTGAAATGGATTTTAAAAATTCCTGCAATGAATTTTGGTGGGTGTCAGCTTACGTGGTTAAAGGAATCTGTCGCCATCAAGTCATCTATGCGACGGATCATCTTTATGGTATTTGTCAGCAAGAGTTGTTAAAAGTCTTAGCTTGGCAGGTAGCAAGTGATAAGGGAACAGTAGACGTCGGCAAGAATTATAAGTATCTTTTTAACTATTTACCCACTGAGAAAGAAAAGGAATTCTCAGATTTGCTTGATTTTTCAAGTAAAGAGAAAATCACTCAGTCTTTGTTTGCTACGATGCAACTTTTCCACCAAGAGGCTCAGTCCCTTGCCCAAAAGATGGGCTTTGACTACGATAAAGAAGTAACTGAGAAGATGATTCAGTATGCTAAGGAGAGACTCGAAACAAATGAAACATTTACAAAATAATAAGATAACAAAATTTTTACTGATTAGTTTTCTCATTTCTTGGGGATTTGGTTGGGGATTGCTCGCTTTTCTGACGCAAATGAGACTCTTAAGTCTAACAAGTCCACTAGGAGTTTTTCTCCATTTACTAGGAGGTTTCGGTCCAACCATTGCAGCCATTTCTTGTTTGCCTCAAAAATCCATTAAATGCATAGTCTCTTTTATCTTAGGGGACTCAAAGAAATATATTTTGTTATTTCTTTTACTAATTTTCGTACAGACAGGTGTCATCGCTTTCTCCTCTAAGGAACTTAATCCGGCTTTTCCACTAGGAAATTTGTTTGTTGTTTTTTTGAGTGCAGTCTGTGTTTATGGTGGCGAAGAAGAATTGGGATGGCGAGGCATCTTGCAACCAATTTTGGAAACTAGATTCTCCTTTTGGATTTCCGGTTTGATAACAGGTTGTATTTGGGCAATATGGCATGTACCTTTATGGTTTGTGATTGGAAGTTCCCAAAGTGGGATGCCTTTTATATTATTCAGTCTATTTGCAATTTATCTCAGTATTTTTCTAGCCGTTGTTTTCAAAAAGACTAAGTCGGTCCTTTTTTGCGCCATTTTTCACGGCCTAATTAATACCCTACTTAGCTTATTTGTTATTAAAATTAATTTTTTGTTCATTCTAGGATTAGTAGGATTGCTCTTCTTTTCTCACTATCTACAAAGAAACAGTTAAATTTAAAAATATAGATTTACTTTACAATAAAACACTAAAAAGAGAATTATTATGTCTAACATTCAAAACATGTCCCTTGAGGACATTATGGGAGAGCGCTTTGGTCGCTACTCCAAGCACATTATTCAAGACCGAGCTTTGCCGGATATTCGTGATGGCTTGAAGCCGGTTCAGCGCCGCATTCTTTATTCGATGAATAAGGATGGCAATACCTTTGACAAGAGCTACCGCAAGTCAGCCAAGTCTGTCGGTAACATCATGGGGAATTTCCACCCACACGGTGACAGTTCCATCTATGATGCCATGGTTCGTATGTCTCAGGACTGGAAAAATCGTGAGATTTTGGTCGAAATGCACGGTAATAATGGTTCTATGGATGGGGATCCGCCTGCGGCCATGCGTTATACTGAGGCGCGTTTGTCTGAGATTGCAGGCTACCTTCTTCAGGATATCGAGAAAAAGACAGTTCCTTTTGCTTGGAATTTTGACGATACCGAAAAAGAACCAACTGTTTTACCCGCAGCTTTCCCAAATCTTTTAGTCAATGGTTCGACTGGGATTTCAGCTGGTTATGCCACAGATATTCCACCGCATAATTTGGCTGAGGTCATTGATGCCGCGGTTTACATGATTGACCATCCAACGGCAAAAGTTGACAAACTCATGGAATTCTTGCCTGGACCAGACTTCCCGACTGGAGGAATTATTCAGGGTCGTGATGAAATCAAGAAAGCCTATGAAACTGGGAAAGGGCGCGTGGTCGTTCGTTCCAAGACCGAAATTGAAAAGCTCAAAGGTGGTAAGGAACAAATCGTTGTTACTGAGATTCCTTATGAAATCAATAAGGCCAATTTGGTCAAGAAAATCGATGATGTCCGTGTCAATAACAAGGTAGCAGGTATTGCTGAGGTTCGTGATGAGTCTGACCGTGACGGTCTTCGTATCGCTATTGAGCTCAAGAAAGATGCTAATACAGAGCTCGTTCTTAATTATCTCTTTAAATACACTGACCTACAAATCAACTATAACTTTAACATGGTGGCGATTGACAATTTCACACCCCGTCAGGTTGGGATTGTCCCAATTTTGTCTAGCTACATCGCCCACCGTCGTGAAGTGATTTTGGCGCGTTCCCGCTATGATAAGGAAAAGGCTGAAAAGCGTCTCCATATCGTTGAAGGTTTGATTCGCGTGATTTCGATTTTGGACGAAGTCATTGCTCTTATCCGTGCTTCTGAGAATAAAGCTGATGCCAAGGAAAACCTCAAGGTCAGCTATGATTTTACAGAAGAGCAGGCGGAGGCCATTGTTACCTTGCAACTTTACCGTTTGACCAATACAGATGTGGTTGTCTTGCAAGAAGAAGAAGCAGAACTTCGTGAAAAGATTGCCATGCTTGCTGCTATTATCGGTGATGAACGTACCATGTACAATCTCATGAAGAAAGAACTTCGTGAGATCAAGAAGAAATTTGCAACTCCGCGTTTGAGTTCTTTAGAAGACACTGCGAAAGCAATTGAGATTGATACAGCTAGTCTGATCGCCGAGGAAGATACCTATGTCAGCGTAACCAAGGCAGGTTACATCAAGCGTACTAGTCCACGTTCCTTTGCGGCATCCACTCTGGAAGAAATTGGCAAACGTGATGACGATCGTTTGATTTTTGTTCAAGCTGCCAAGACAACTCAACACCTCTTGATGTTCACAAGTCTTGGAAATGTCATCTACAGACCAATCCATGAATTAGCAGACATTCGCTGGAAGGACATCGGAGAGCATCTGAGCCAAACCATCACAAACTTTGAAACTAAAGAAGAAATCCTTTATGTGGAAGTACTGGATCAGTTTGATGATGCGACAACCTATTTTGCGGCGACTCGTCTCGGTCAAATCAAGCGTGTAGAACGAAAAGAATTCACTCCGTGGCGGACCTACAAGTCTAAGTCGGTTAAGTATGCTAAGCTCAAAGACGAGACAGACCAGATTGTAGCAGTGGCTCCGATTAAACTAGATGATGTTCTCTTGATTAGTCAAAACGGTTATGCCCTTCGTTTCAATATCGAAGAGGTTCCGGTTGTTGGTGCCAAGGCGGCAGGGGTCAAGGCTATGAATCTGAAAGAAGATGATGTCCTCCAATCGGCCTTTATCTGCAACACCTCATCCTTCTACCTCTTGACTCAGCGTGGAAGTTTGAAACGTGTTTCCATCGAGGAAATTCCAGCAACCAGCCGTGCCAAACGTGGTTTACAAGTTTTGCGTGAGTTGAAAAACAAACCGCATCGTGTCTTTTTAGCAGGAGCAGTTGCAGAACAAGGATTTGTAGGTGATCTCTTCAGTACAGAAGTAGAAGAAAACGACCAAACTCTGCTTGTCCAATCCAATAAAGGGACAATCTATGAAAGCCGATTGCAAGACTTGAACCTGTCAGAACGGACTAGTAACGGTAGCTTCATCTCTGACACGATTTCCGATGAAGAAGTTTTTGACGCTTATCTTCAGGAAGCTTATACAGAATTTGAATCTAAGAAATGATAAACAACAATGAAAAGCTTTTCATTGAAAAATTTGTCAATCTATAGATTTCAAGAGTTAAATCTGATTATATATACAAAAACGAACAGTGCTGATTCCCAACTAATAGGGACTTAGCCTGCTCGTTTTCTTGTTTTTATTGGTATAGACCACCTGATGTTTAAATGTGAAATTAGTAACATATGAGCAACTATACAAGTTGAGCTAATAAAAAATAATAATTTTTTAAGAAAACGATTGCATCTATAATGTTTTTATGTTATACTGATATCGTTTCAAGAAAGCGCGTTCAAGAAATAATTCGTTAAAATATATATAGGAGTTTTGTATGTCTCAAAACAAACAAGATAAAGGATTTCGTTTTTCTATTCGTAAACGTAGCGTTGGAGTATGTGGCGTTGCCATTGCAACATTTTTACTAGGTTCTGGACTAATTTTTCAATCAAATGTAGTAAAAGCGACAGAGTCAAGTGTGGTTGCAGTTGCTGGTGAAAATATTGCTGCTCATAAACCTGCAAGTCAGAGTTCAATTGCTTATGGAGGAGATGCTTCTAGAGCAGTTGATGGAAATCGTGATAACGCATGGAGCCATCGTTCTGTTACCCATACAGATTTTCAAGATCATTCTTGGTGGAAAGTTGATTTAGAGAAAGAAGAATCAGTAGGAACTGTTCGTATTTACAATCGTGGAGATGGGGATGTAGCAAATCGTTTATCTAATTTTGATGTTATTTTGTTGGATAAAGATGGAAATGAGGTAACTCGTCAACACATCGATAGCTTAAACAATCAACCAACAATCGATGTTCAATTCTCAGGAGTGAATGCACGATATGTTAAAGTGGAGCTAAATAATTCAAAAACACCACTTAGCTTAGCAGAGGTAGAAGTGTATCGCTCTGCAAAAGAAAAAGCAGCGACTAACACTAAAGCTGAAAGTAAAGCAAAAACAGACTTTGCTGCAGAACTAAATAACTATTTATTTGGTTTAAATTATGATAAATTAAATATTTTAACTAGAAAAGGCGAAGCGTTAGAAAATTACACTAATACAAGCACAAAACAACAAGGAAATGAATTTGTGGTTGTGGAAAAAGTGAAGAAAAACCTCTCTAATGGTTCTGCGGATGTTGCCATTAATGGTAATGGAGATATCTTCCTAGGTGCTTTGTTTAAAGCAAATCAAGACCTCCTAGAAAATAAACCACAACAAATTAGTTTAGATCGTAGCAAAGGTAGAATTAGTGTTGATTTACCAGGAATGGTAGGCGGAGATAGCTTTGTAGATGCTAATCCAACTGTAAGTGGTATGCAGGAAGGTGTGAATACCTTGTTAAACCGTTGGCATGAAAAATATGCTGCGAAAAATCCTGCTCCAGCACGTATGCAGTACGAATCAACTTCTGCTTACAGCATGAATCAATTGAAAGCAAAATTCGGAAGTGATTTTGAAAAAGTCGGTGTTAATTTGAAAATTGACTTCGAGGCTGTAAACAAGGGTGAAAAACAAGTTGAAGTTGTTGATTTTAAACAAATTTACTATACTGCTAACTTTGATGCTCCAAAAAATCCATCAGATGTATTTGCACCAGGAGTAACGGTTGATCAATTGAAAGCACGTGGAATTGATGAAAAAACACCTCCTGTATACGTGTCAAGCGTTTCATACGGACGTCAAATGTATGTCAAATTTGAAACAACAAGCAAGAGTACAGAGTTGAAAGCAGCGATTAATGCTGTTATCAAAGGGGTGCCTATTAAACCAGAATCTGAATGGGCGCGTGTCTTGAAGAATACAACTGTAACCGTTTCAATCGTAGGTGGAAATGCTGATGGCGCTGCGCGAGTTGTGACAGGTACAGTAGAAGATTTGAAGAAATTGATTCAAGAAGGAGCTACTTTCAGTACACAAAACCCTGCTGTTCCAATTTCTTATAAGACTGCATTCTTGAAAGATAATCAAGTAGCCACAATTCAAAGCAATACAGACTACATTGAAACTAAAGTGACTTCATATAAAAATGGTTATCTCAATTTACAACATAAGGGAGCTTATATTGCTCGTTACTATGTTTATTGGGATGAAGTAACTTATGATAAGGATGGAATTGAAAGTATTCGCTCACGTCAATGGGAAGATAATGGTAAGAACAGAACAGCTGGTTTCCAAACTGAACTTCAATTTAAAGGAAATGTACGTAATATACGCGTGAAGATTCAAGAAAAAACAGGTCTTGTTTGGGAACCATGGCGTACAGTTTACAATCGTACAGACCTTCCTCTTGTTCAAAAACGTACAATTATTAACTCAGGTACAACACTAAGACCAAAATACGATGAAAAAGTTGAAAATAACTAATTTTTCACTTGTAAAAGGAATCAGTTCTAAGAGCTGGTTCTTTTTATTGAAGAAATTTTCTGAAAATTACAAAATATGCTTGCTATTTTAGAAAAATAGTGTAGAATAAAAGAAATAAGTTTTTAGAATAAGGAGTGGAATATGACAGTAACGATTGATTGGGAAAACCTTGGTTTCTCCTATATGAAATTACCTTATCGCTATATTGCTCATTTTAAAAATGGACAATGGAATCAAGGAGAGCTTACAGAGGATGCAACTTTGCATATTTCAGAGTCTTCTCCAAGTCTTCACTATGGCCAACAAGCATTTGAAGGTTTGAAAGCCTATCGTACTAAGGATGGTAGTGTTCAACTTTTCCGTCCTGACGAAAATGCTAAACGCCTGCAACGTACTTGTGATCGTCTCTTGATGCCACAAGTTCCGACAGATATGTTTGTAGAAGCTTGTAAGGCAGTTGTCCGCGCTAATGAAGAATACGTACCACCATATGGAACAGGTGGAACCCTTTATCTTCGTCCCCTTTTGATTGGTGTTGGAGATATTATCGGGGTAAAACCAGCGGAGGAATACATTTTCACTATCTTTGCTATGCCAGTTGGTAATTACTTTAAGGGTGGTTTGGTCCCAACTAACTTCTTGATTCAGGATGAATACGACCGTGCTGCTCCAAATGGTACAGGTGCGGCTAAGGTTGGTGGGAACTATGCTGCCAGTCTCTTGCCAGGGAAATTGGCCAAATCACGTCATTTCTCAGATGTTATCTACCTAGACCCTTCAACTCATACAAAGATTGAAGAAGTCGGTTCAGCTAACTTCTTTGGAATTACAGCTGACAATGAGTTTGTAACACCATTGAGTCCATCTATTTTGCCATCTATTACTAAGTATTCTTTACTTTATTTGGCAGAACACCGCTTGGGCTTGACTCCTATTGAGGGTGATGTTCCAATTGATAACCTGGATCGTTTTGTAGAGGCAGGTGCTTGTGGTACGGCAGCAGTTATTTCGCCAATTGGTGGAATTCAACACGGTGATGATTTCCATGTATTCTATAGTGAAACAGAAGTTGGCCCTGTGACTCGTAAACTCTATGATGAATTGACAGGTATTCAGTTTGGTGATATTGAGGCGCCAGAAGGTTGGATTGTAAAAGTAGATTAAAATAAACAAAAGGAGATTTTTGATGAAATCGAAAAAGTGGCTCTTAACAGCAGGAGTGGTCCTGAGCACAACAGCTCTTTTAGTGGCTTGTGGAAAAGCTGATAAAGAAGCAGATGCACCGACAACATTTTCATATGTCTATGCAGTAGATCCAGCATCTTTGGACTATAGTATAGCGACTCGTACATCTACAACAGATGTCATCGGGAACGTGGTGGATGGTTTGATGGAAAACGACCAATACGGAAATGTTATTCCTTCCTTGGCTGAAGATTGGTCTGTCTCAAAAGATGGTTTGACTTATACCTACAAACTTCGTAAAGGAGTTAAATGGTACACTTCAGAAGGTGAAGAATACGCAGAAGTAACAGCCCATGACTTTGTGACAGGACTAAAACACGTAGCTGACGGTAAGTCAGACGGTGTCTCTCTCATTCAAAATTCAATCAAGGGATTGGATGCCTACATGACTGGTGAAACGAACGATTTCTCTACAGTTGGGGTTAAGGCCTTGGACGATTACACAGTCGAATATACCCTAAACAAACCAGAAAGTTTCTGGAATTCTAAAGTCACAACAGCGACGATGTTGCCTGTAAATGAAGAGTTTTTGAAGGCATCAGGTAAAGATTATGGAGCGGTCACTCCAGCAGGGATTCTTTACAATGGTCCTTATATCTTGAAGACCTTGACTTCTAAATCGTTGATCGAATACGAGAAAAATCCAAACTACTGGGATAAAGAAAAGGTAAAAATCGAGAAGATCAAATTGACCTACTACGATGGTTCAGATCAGGAATCCTTGATTCGTAGCTTCTCTTCTGGTGCCTATACGACAGCCCGTCTCTTCCCAAGTAGCTCAAACTTTGCTTCAACTTTGGAACAATATGGAGATAAAATTACTTATAGCCCACAGGACTCAAGTAGTTATTACTTCACCTTTAACGTAAATCGTCAATCATACAATAAAACTGCGAAAACAAGTGAAGAACAAAAGACTGCTACAAAAGAAGCTATGCTGAATAAGGACTTCCGTCAGGCTATCAACTTTGCCTTCAACCGCCATTCTTATGCTGCCCAGCTAAATGGTGAAGACGGTGCGGACAAGATTATTCGTAACAGTCTCGTTCCTGATAACTTTGTACAAGCAGGCGGTAAGAACTTTGGTCACATCGCTCAAGCTGAGTTGGTGAACTATGGTGATCAATGGAAAGGCGTTGAGTTAGTGGACGGTAAGGATTCTATCTACAACCCTGACAAGGCTAAGGCAGCATTTGAAAAAGCTAAGAAAGACTTGGAATCTAAAGGGGTAAGCTTCCCAATTCACTTGGATGTCCCAGTTGAACAGACAGATACCATCGCCGTTCAACAAAGTAACTCTTTCAAACAGTCTATCGAATCAACTCTTGGTGCTGAAAATGTTGTCATTGATGTTCTTCAAATGACAGATAATGAAAAGGAAACAATCACTTCTCAAGCGCGTGTTCCTTCTCAAAAAGACTATGATTTGAACAGTACAGGATGGGCTCCAAGTTATCAAGACCCAGCATCTTACTTGAATATCATGGATCCTAAATCAGGTTCTGCTATGAAACACCTTGGTATTACGAAAGGAAAAGATAAGGATGTTGTAGCTAAACTTGGTTTGGACCAATATAAGAAATTATTGGATGATGCAGATTCAGAAACTACAAATCTTGAAGATCGCTATGAAAAATATGCCAAGGCTCAAGCTTGGTTGACAGATAGTTCATTATTGATGCCAACAGCCTCATCTGGTGGTTCTCCAGTTGTAAGTAATGTAGTGCCATTCTCAAAACCATACTCACAAGTTGGTATTAAAGGTGACCCATATATCTTTAAAGGAATGAAATTGCAAAAAGATATTGTTACAACAAAAGAATATGAAGAAGCACTGAAAAAATGGCAAAAAGAAAAATTGGAATCAAATGGTAAGTACCAAAAAGAACTAGAAAAACACATTAAATAAAGCAGAAAACTCTATATCAGACAAGCCTGATATAGAGTTTTTTCTTGCTAGTTTTAGGATTTTCTTGTAAAATAGAAAAAGTGAAGAGAGGTATGAAATGAGCAAGAAAGATAAAAAAATTGAAATTCAAGTAGCAGATGCTAAAGTTAATGTAGGAAAAGACAGTTTTGAAGGTTATACATTGACTATCGGTAAAAAAGTTATCGGAGAGATTGCCGAATTAGACGGACAATTTGCCATCATAAAGAATGGGAATGTCGATAGTTTTTATAAAAAATTGGAAAAAGCTGTGGAAATTTTGATTGAAAATTATAATTTAGCAAAATAAGTCTTGTTTTTTTGAAATTTTCATGATATAATAGTCCATGTTGATTGTAGGAGAGATAGCGAAGAGGCTAAACGCGGCGGACTGTAAATCCGCTCCTTCGGGTTCGGGGGTTCGAATCCCTCTCTCTCCATTTTATCAATGGGGTATAGCCAAGCGGTAAGGCAAGGGACTTTGACTCCCTCATGCGTTGGTTCGAATCCAGCTACCCCAGTTCTTAGGTAATGATCAAGATAAAAAGCAAAATATCTTAGGGTATTTTATTTTTATAATTGAAAGACGTGAACGATATGAACATGTTCTTGCGGGTGCTTAGGAAAAAAATTATAAGTATGTCAAGTTTAAGAAAAACTTGATTGTTGGAGGATTTTTTAGATGAACGAATTTGAAGATTTGCTAAATAGCGTTAGCCAAGTTGAGACTGGTGATGTTGTTAGTGCTGAAGTATTGACAGTTGATGCGACTCAAGCTAACGTTGCAATCTCTGGAACTGGTGTTGAAGGTGTCTTGACTCTTCGCGAATTGACAAACGATCGCGATGCAGATATCAATGACTTTGTTAAAGTAGGAGAAGTATTGGATGTTCTTGTACTTCGTCAAGTAGTTGGTAAAGATACTGATACAGTTACATACCTTGTATCTAAAAAACGCCTTGAAGCTCGCAAAGCATGGGACAAACTTGTTGGTCGCGAAGAAGAAGTTGTTACTGTTAAAGGAACTCGTGCCGTTAAAGGTGGACTTTCAGTAGAATTTGAAGGTGTTCGTGGATTTATCCCAGCTTCAATGTTGGATACTCGTTTCGTACGTAACACTGAGCGTTTTGTAGGTCAAGAATTTGATGCTAAAATCAAAGAAGTTGACGCTAAAGAAAACCGCTTCATCCTTTCACGTCGTGAAGTTGTTGAAGCAGCTACAGCAGCAGCTCGTGCTGAAGTATTCGGTAAATTGGCTGTTGGTGATGTAGTAACTGGTAAAGTTGCACGTATCACAAGCTTCGGTGCTTTCATCGACCTTGGTGGTGTTGACGGATTGGTTCACTTGACTGAATTGTCACATGAACGTAACGTATCACCAAAATCAGTTGTAACTGTTGGTGAAGAAATTGAAGTGAAAATCCTTGATCTTAACGAAGAAGAAGGACGTGTATCACTTTCACTTAAAGCAACAACACCTGGACCATGGGATGGCGTTGAGCAAAAATTGGCTAAAGGTGATGTAGTAGAAGGAACAGTTAAACGTTTGACTGACTTCGGTGCATTTGTTGAAGTATTGCCAGGTATCGATGGACTTGTTCACGTATCACAAATTTCACACAAACGTATTGAAAATCCAAAAGAAGCTCTTAAAGTTGGTCAAGAAGTTCAAGTTAAAGTTCTTGAAGTTAACGCAGATGCAGAGCGCGTATCACTTTCTATCAAAGCTCTTGAAGAGCGTCCAGCTCAAGAAGAAGGACAAAAAGAAGAAAAACGTGCTGCTCGTCCACGTCGTCCAAAACGTCAAGAAAAACGTGATTTCGAACTTCCAGAAACACAAACAGGATTCTCAATGGCTGACTTGTTCGGTGATATCGAACTTTAATCAAATTGAAAATTCACAAAATCCTTTGTTTTCTAAACAAGGGATTTTTCTTTTGTCTGTAAGCCTTTTTTGATATAATAGTTCTATGTTAGAATCAGAAAAACAATCACGTTATCAAATGTTAAATGAAGAACTCTCTTTTTTATTGGAAGGCGAAACCAATGTTTTGACTAATCTTTCCAATGCCAGTGCTCTTCTAAAATCACGCTTTCCTAATACCGTATTTGCAGGCTTTTATTTGTTTGATGGAAAGGAATTGGTTTTAGGTCCCTTCCAAGGAGGTGTTTCCTGCATCCGTATCTCACTAGGCAAAGGTGTTTGTGGTGAGGCAGCCCACTTTCAGGAAACTGTTCTAGTTGGAGATGTAACAACTTATCCCAACTATATTTCTTGTGATAGTCGTGCTAAAAGTGAAATTGTTGTGCCGATGGTAAAGAATGGTCAATTACTTGGAGTTCTGGATCTGGATTCTTCAGAGATTGATGATTATGATGCTATGGATCGAGATTATTTGGAACAATTTGTCGCTATTTTGCTTGAAAAGACAGAATGGGACTTTACAATGTTTGGGGAGAAAGCCTAATGTATCAAGCACTTTATCGAAAATATAGAAGTCAAAACTTCTCTCAGTTGGTTGGTCAAGAAGTTGTGGCTAAGACTCTTAAACAAGCGGTGGAGCAAGAGAAAATAAGTCACGCTTATCTTTTTTCTGGTCCTCGTGGAACGGGAAAAACCAGTGTGGCTAAGATCTTTGCAAAGGCTATGAACTGTCCTAATCAAGTGGGTGGTGAACCATGTAATAACTGTTATATTTGTCAGGCAGTGACGGATGGTAGTTTAGAAGATGTCATCGAAATGGATGCAGCCTCTAATAATGGGGTTGATGAAATTCGTGAAATCCGTGATAAATCAACCTACGCCCCTAGCCTTGCCCGCTACAAGGTCTATATCATAGACGAGGTTCACATGCTGTCTACAGGGGCTTTTAATGCTCTTCTAAAGACGCTGGAAGAGCCAACACAGAATGTGGTCTTTATTTTAGCTACTACTGAATTGCACAAGATACCTGCTACTATTCTATCGCGTGTCCAACGTTTTGAGTTTAAATCAATTAAGACACAGGATATTAAGGAACATATCCACTATATCTTAGAAAAAGAAAATATTAGTTCTGAACCAGAGGCTGTGGAAATCATTGCCAGACGAGCTGAAGGTGGGATGCGAGACGCCTTGTCTATTTTGGATCAAGCCCTGAGTTTGACACAGGGAAACGAGCTGACGACTGCAATCTCTGAAGAAATTACTGGCACAATTAGTCTGTCAGCTTTGGATGATTATGTGGCTGCCTTATCTCAACAGGATGTTCCCAAAGCCTTGTCTTGCTTAAATCTTCTTTTTGACAATGGAAAGAGCATGACTCGTTTTGTGACGGATCTTTTGCACTATTTAAGAGACTTGTTAATTGTTCAAACAGGAGGAGAAAACACTCATCATAGTCCAGTCTTTGTAGAGAATTTGGCTCTTCCTCAGGAAAATCTGTTTGAAATGATTCGCTTAGCGACAGTCAGTTTGGCAGATATTAAGTCTAGTTTGCAGCCTAAGATTTATGCTGAAATGATGACTATTCGTTTAGCGGAAATTAAACCTGAACCGGCTCTTTCAGGGGCGGTTGAAAGTGAAATTTCTGCACTGAGACAGGAAATTGCCCGTCTCAAACAAGAACTCGCCAATGTAGGAACTGTGCCCAAGCCAACAAGTCCAGCTCCTAGTCGCCCAGCAGCAGGCAAAACAGTCTATCGTGTGGATCGCAATAAAGTACAATCTATCTTACAAGAGGCCGTCGAAAATCCTGATTTAGCCCGTCAAAACCTGATTCGCTTGCAGAATGCCTGGGGAGAGGTAATTGAAAGTCTAGGTGGTCCTGATAAGGCTCTGCTAGTTGGTTCTCAACCGGTTGCGGCCAATGAACACCATGCCATTCTTGCTTTTGAATCTAATTTCAATGCTGGTCAAACCATGAAACGGGACAATCTCAACACTATGTTTGGCAATATCCTCAGTCAGGCAGCAGGTTTTTCACCTGAGATTTTAGCCATTTCTATGGAGGAATGGAAAGAAGTTCGCGCAGCCTTTTCAGCCAAAGCCAAATCTACTCAAACTGAAAAAGAAGTAGAAGAAGAAAGTCTGATTCCAGAAGGATTTGAATTTTTGGCTGATAAAGTGAAGGTAGAGGAAGACTAAAGAAAGATTTCATGATACAATAAGTTTATGAATAGACAACAATTTATTATCATCGCGCTGTTTACAGCTGCTGAGACCTATTTTTTCAATGAAGCCTTGATGACTGGTCGTTATATTTTGGCAGCCTTTTGGGCCATTTTACTCTTTAGAAATTTTCGAGTGAGTTACTTGATGGGCAAAATAGTAGATGTCATTGACCAGCACTTGAAAGGAAAAGACTAGTCCCCAGCTTCTAGACAAAATCAAAGCCTTTTAGGCTTTTTTTTGTTATACTATAAAAGTATATTTATTGACCTTTTACCGTATTTTCTAGGGAAATCAAGTTTGTTTCCAGTAAGTACTGTAAAGGCCTTGAAAAAGAAAGGAACTATCATGTCAGTATTAGAGATCAAAGATCTTCACGTTGAGATTGAAGGAAAAGAAATTTTAAAAGGGGTTAACCTGACCCTTAAAACAGGAGAAATTGCCGCTATCATGGGACCAAATGGTACTGGTAAATCAACTCTTTCAGCCGCTATCATGGGAAATCCAAACTATGAAGTAACCCAAGGTGAAGTCTTGTTTGACGGTGTAAATATCCTTGAGTTGGAAGTGGATGAGCGTGCGCGTATGGGACTTTTCCTTGCTATGCAATACCCATCAGAAATTCCTGGAATTACCAATGCTGAGTTTCTTCGTGCAGCCATGAATGCTGGTAAAGAAGACGATGAAAAGATTTCAGTTCGTGAGTTCATTACTAAACTGGATGAGAAAATGGAATTGCTCAACATGAAAGAAGAAATGGCAGAGCGTTACCTCAATGAAGGTTTTTCTGGTGGTGAGAAAAAACGTAATGAAATTCTTCAACTCCTGATGTTGGAACCAACTTTTGCTCTTCTTGATGAGATCGACTCTGGTCTTGATATTGACGCCCTTAAAGTTGTTTCTAAAGGTGTGAACGCTATGCGTGGTGAAGGCTTTGGTGCTATGATTATCACTCACTACCAACGTCTTTTGAACTACATCACACCAGACGTGGTACACGTGATGATGGAAGGTCGTGTCGTCCTTTCTGGTGGTCCAGAATTGGCTGCGCGTTTGGAACGTGAAGGATACGCAAAATTAGCTGAAGAACTTGGCTACGACTACAAGGAAGAATTGTAATTCCCTCGTATCTTTTAGGAGAAGTAAATGACTAAAGAAAATATTAAACTTTTTTCAGAAATGCATGCTGAACCAAGCTGGTTGGCTGACCTCCGTCAAAAAGCTTTTGATAAGATTGAGAGTCTAGAATTACCAGTTATTGAGCGTGTCAAATTTCACCGTTGGAATCTGGGTGATGGAACGATTACAGAAAGTGAGCCATCAGCAAATGTTCCCGACTTCACAGCTTTAGATAATCACTTGAAGTTGGTGCAAGTAGGAACTCAAACTGTTTTTGAGCAAATTCCAGTTGAGTTGGCTGAACAAGGAGTTGTCTTTACGGACTTTCATTCAGCTTTAGAAGAAATTCCAGAACTTATTGAGGAATTCTTCATGTCATCTGTTAAGTATGACGATGACAAGTTGGCAGCCTACCACACAGCTTATTTCAATAGTGGTGCGGTTCTGTATATTCCAGATAACGTGGAAATTACAGAGCCAATCGAAGGTATTTTCTACCAAGATAGTGATAGCGATGTGCCGTTTAACAAGCATATTATGATTATTGCTGGTAAAAATTCTAAGATTAGTTATCTGGAGCGTTTAGAGTCACGCGGTGAAGGAAGTGCCAAAGCAACTGCCAATATCACAGTCGAAGTGATTGCACGTTCTGGTGCGCAAGTGAAATTTGCTGCTATTGACCGTCTAGGTGAAAACGTCACTGCCTACATTAGCCGTCGTGGTAAATTAGGCAACGATGCAAGCATAGACTGGGCAATCGGTGTCATGAACGAAGGGAATGTTGTTGCGGACTTTGATAGCGACTTGATTGGAAATGGTAGCCATGCTGATCTTAAAGTCGTAGCTCTTTCAAGCGGCCGTCAGGTTCAAGGGATTGATACACGTGTAACCAACTATGGCTGCAACTCTATCGGAAATATCCTGCAACATGGGGTTATTCTTGAAAAAGCAACTTTGACCTTCAACGGTATCGGTCACATCATCAAGGGGGCTAAGGGAGCAGATGCGCAACAAGAAAGTCGTGTTCTTATGCTTTCAGACCAAGCACGTTCAGATGCCAACCCAATTCTTTTGATTGATGAAAATGACGTTACTGCAGGTCACGCGGCTTCTATCGGACAGGTGGATCCAGAAGACATGTACTACCTCATGAGTCGTGGCTTGGACAAGGCAACTGCAGAGCGCTTAGTTGTTCGTGGTTTCCTTGGATCTGTTATTGTTGAGATTCCAGTCAAAGAAGTTCGTGATGAAATGATTGCAACTATCGAAGAAAAATTGTCAAAACGCTAAGGGGAAGCCTATGTTAGATGTAGAAGCGATTCGCAAGGATTTTCCAATTTTAGACCAGATTGTTAATGATGAATCTTTGGTCTATCTGGACAATGCCGCGACGACACAAAAACCACTAGCAGTACTGGAAACAATCAACCGCTACTATGAGCAGGATAATGCCAATGTTCACCGTGGTGTTCATACATTAGCGGAACGGGCGACAGCATCCTATGAAGCTGCTCGTGAAACCATTCGTAAGTTTATCAATGCAGGTTCTACAAAAGAAGTTCTCTTCACCAGAGGAACGACAAGCAGTCTTAACTGGGTAGCTCGCTTTGCTGAGGAAATTTTGACTGAGGGTGACCAAGTATTGATTTCTGTCATGGAACACCATTCCAATATCATTCCTTGGCAGGAGGCCTGTCGCAAGACTGGGGCTGAGCTTGTCTATGTCTATCTCAAGGATGGAGCCTTGGATATGGATGATCTGCGAGCTAAATTGACTGATAGAGTCAAGTTTGTCTCCCTAGCTCACGCCTCTAATGTTCTTGGTGTGGTCAATCCGACCAAGGAAATCACTCAATTGGCCCACCAAGTTGGAGCCATCATGGTAGTGGATGGTGCTCAATCTACACCTCATATGAAGATTGATGTACAGGACTTGGATGTGGACTTCTTTGCCTTTTCGGGTCACAAGATGGCTGGTCCGACTGGTATCGGTGTTCTTTATGGTAAAGAAAAGTATCTGGAACAAATGTCTCCAGTAGAATTTGGCGGCGAGATGATTGATTTCGTCTATGAGCAATCGGCTAGTTGGAAGGAATTGCCTTGGAAATTTGAGGCTGGAACTCCAAATATGGCAGGTGCTATTGGACTTGCTGCTGCAGTGGATTATCTGGATAAGATTGGTATGGATGCCATTGAAGCCCATGAACAAGAATTGATTGCATACGTCTATCCAAAACTGCAGGCGATAGAAGGCTTGACTATTTACGGTTCGCAGGACTTGGCTCAACGTTCAGGTGTCATTGCCTTTAACCTAGGCGACCTTCATCCGCATGACCTTGCTACAGCTTTGGATTATGAAGGAGTAGCGGTTCGTGCGGGTCACCATTGCGCTCAACCCTTGCTCCAGTATTTGGAAGTTCCAGCAACAGCTCGCGCAAGTTTTTATATCTACAATACCAAGGCAGATTGCGACAAATTAGTCGATGCCTTACAAAAGACAAAGGAGTTTTTCAATGGCACTTTCTAAACTAGATAGTCTTTATATGGCAGTGGTAGCGGACCATTCGAAAAATCCACATCACCAAGGGAAGTTAGAAGACGCTGAACAAATCAGTCTCAACAATCCAACCTGTGGCGATGTTATTAATCTTTCTGTTAAGTTTGATGCAGAGGACCGTTTGGAAGATATCGCTTTTCTAAATTCAGGTTGTACCATCTCGACTGCCTCTGCTAGTATGATGACAGATGCAGTTTTAGGCAAGACCAAGCAAGAAGTCTTAGAACTTGCGACCATTTTTTCAGAAATGGTTCAAGGACAAAAGGATGACAGACAAGACCAACTAGGTGATGCAGCCTTCTTGTCAGGTGTTGCTAAATTCCCACAACGGATTAAGTGTGCAACTCTGGCTTGGAATGCCCTTAAAAAAACAATTGAAAATCAAGAAAACAAGTAAGACAAGTTTCTTTTGTCTTTTGAACTATTAGAAATGAAGAATGAAAGAAAGGATATTATGGCTGAAGAAAGAGTAGAACCAAAACCAATTGATCTTGGTGAATATAAATTTGGTTTCCATGACGATGTGGAGCCTGTCCTATCGACAGGAAAAGGATTGAATGAAGATGTCATTCGCGAATTATCAGCTGCTAAGGGAGAACCTGAGTGGATGTTAGAATTCCGTTTGAAGTCTTATGAAACCTTCAAAAAAATGCCTATGCAAACCTGGGGAGCAGACTTGTCAGAGATTGATTTTGATGACTTGATCTACTACCAAAAACCATCTGACAAACCAGCTCGTTCATGGGATGAGGTTCCTGAAAAAATTAAAGAAACCTTTGAACGTATCGGGATTCCTGAAGCTGAGCGTGCTTATCTAGCCGGTGCCTCTGCCCAGTACGAGTCAGAAGTGGTTTACCACAACATGAAGGAAGAGTTCCAAAAATTGGGGATTATCTTTACAGATACAGATTCTGCCCTCAAGGAATACCCAGACTTGTTTAAACAATACTTTGCTAAGTTGGTACCGCCAACAGACAACAAGTTGGCAGCTCTTAACTCGGCAGTATGGTCAGGTGGAACCTTTATCTACGTACCAAAAGGGGTGAAAGTAGATATTCCGCTTCAAACTTATTTCCGTATCAACAACGAAAATACTGGTCAGTTTGAACGTACCTTGATTATCGTTGATGAGGGAGCAAGCGTACACTACGTAGAAGGATGTACAGCGCCAACATATTCGAGCAACAGCTTGCACGCGGCCATTGTAGAAATCTTTGCTTTGGATGGAGCTTATATGCGTTATACAACCATCCAAAACTGGTCTGACAACGTTTATAACTTGGTAACAAAGCGTGCTAAGGCTCAAAAGGATGCGACTGTTGAGTGGATTGATGGGAACTTGGGTGCCAAAACAACCATGAAATATCCATCTGTTTATCTAGACGGAGAAGGGGCGCGTGGTACTATGCTCTCTATCGCCTTTGCCAACGCTGGACAACACCAGGATACTGGTGCTAAGATGATTCACAATGCTCCACATACAAGCTCTTCTATTGTTTCAAAATCCATCGCTAAAGGCGGAGGAAAGGTTGACTACCGTGGACAAGTAACCTTTAACAAAAACTCTAAGAAATCTGTTTCTCACATCGAGTGTGATACCATTATCATGGATGACTTGTCAGCGTCAGATACCATTCCATTTAATGAAATCCACAACTCGCAAGTTGCTTTGGAACATGAAGCTAAGGTATCTAAGATTTCAGAAGAACAATTGTATTACCTCATGAGCCGTGGATTGTCAGAATCTGAGGCAACAGAAATGATTGTTATGGGATTTGTGGAGCCCTTCACAAAAGAACTTCCAATGGAGTATGCAGTTGAGCTGAACCGCTTGATTAGCTATGAAATGGAAGGGTCAGTCGGATAAAATTTGATTTTAGATTTACTCAAAATCAAGGACTTTGAAGATGAACTTGTAACAAAAAAATCGCGGTTTAAATCGCGATTTTTTTATAATTTTTCGTTGATAAATCGAATAAACTGATTCCACCAAACTTTTAAGAAGAAGGCTTTTTCAACTTTCTTTTCTGCGACCATTTCGAAACTAGGACGTTCTGTGGTAATGTAACCTTGACCAATCAAGTCATTGTCTTCATAATTCAAATGGCCAACCACTGTTCCAGCTTCAAGTGGTGCTGGGATTTCTTTGGAATCAGGAGTGAATTGAACAGATTGGGAAGATTCATTCCCAACACGTTCAATTAGATAGATATCCTCTGGGGCCACTGCAGTGACCGTATCTTCTTTTCCATCTTGTACAGGGGCTTTGCTATCTTGGTAGGCATCGCCTTTTTGAACGATTTTGCGAAGTGTGAATGTAGAAGAAATATAATCCATTAGGGAAGATGTAGCTGTAAAACGAGAGTAAGGATTATTATCTTGATGATCTGCATTCAAAACAACTGTGATAACCCTCATGCCTTTTTCGACAGTAGTACCAACAAAAGATTCACCAGCTTTGTCTGTTGTTCCTGTCTTAAGTCCATCAAAACCACCGCGATGAGCAGGCATACCTTCTAACATGTAGTTGGTCGAAGTGATTGTCATCCCAGAAAAAGTAGAAGAAGGTTTTTTCGTTATTTCCAAAACTTGTGGGTATTTTTTGATGAGGTTACGAGCAACGATAGCAACATCATAAGCACTGAGCTTATTTTCATCATCTTTATTAGACCCTGGGTAAATGTTATCTCCGAGAGTTTCGTTGTTCAGACCAGTTGTATTGATAACCGTGGCATCTTTTATTCCCCATTCCAGGAGTTTGTCCCGCATCATATCAACGAAGTTTTTTTCAGAGCCAGCAATTTTCTCAGCTAAGGCAATAGCGGCACTGTTGGCACTAGATACCAGGGTTGCTTCAAGCAACTCTTCGACAGTATAATTACGGGCCTCCATAGGAACATTACTGGCTTCGGAATTTGTCGTTAATTGATAAGGATAATCAGAAATATCTACTGGGGTGGAGAGTGTGATACTTCCATTTTCTAGAGCCTCATAGACAAGATAAACTGTAAGTAGTTTTGTAATAGAAGCAATTTCGACAGGTTGAGTTGCATTCTTCTCATAGAGAATTTTACCAGTATTGGCCTCAACAGCAATCGCATGTTTAGCAGCAATATTAAAATCTTGGGCAGCAACAGTAGAAGTTGAGCCAATAACGGATAGGGCTAGTAGAGTTAAAATGATTTTTTTCATAGTAAGTTTATTCTAACATAAAGAAAAAAATATTCCCAGTTTCATGACAGAAGAAAGAAGCTTTTTTGAAAGTATGGTAAAATAGATGAATGGAGGTACCTCATGTTTCGTAAGAATAAATTATTTTTTTGGACCAGTGAGATTTTACTATTAACCATCATCTTTTACTTATGGAGAGAGATGGGAGCGATTATTACACCTTTTGTGAGCGTCGCAAACACCATCATGATTCCATTTTTATTGGGTGGCTTTTTATATTATTTGACCAATCCTATTGTAAATTTTTTACAAAAGTATTTCAAAATTAATCGTATCATTGGTATTCTACTAACCTTGTGTGCTTTGGTTTGGGGGCTTGTCATTGGGGTAGTCTATCTGTTACCGATTTTGGTCAATCAGTTGACCAGCTTGATTGCGACTAGCCAGACTATCTATAGTCGTTTGCAAAATTTGATTGTAGATTTATCTACTTATCCAGCCTTTCAAAATTTGGATATTCAAGCGACTATTCAACAATTAAATCTGTCCTATGTAGATATTCTACAAAATATCCTAAATAGTGTTACCAATAGTGTCGGAAGTGTTATATCAGCTCTCTTTAGTACCGTTTTGATTATTATTATGACCCCTGTATTTTTGGTCTATTTTTTGTTAGATGGTCACAAATTTTTACCGATGCTTGAGCGTACTGTTTTAAAGAGAGATAAGTTGCATATTACAGGACTCTTAAAAAATTTGAATGCGACAATTGCTCGCTATATTAGTGGAGTCGCAATTGATGCGATTATTATAGGTTGTTTGGCCTTTATCGGATATAGCGTGATTGGTCTGAAATATGCTTTGGTCTTCGCCATCTTTTCAGGATTAGCCAATCTCATTCCTTATGTAGGACCAAGTATTGGCTTGATTCCGATGATTATTGCCAATGTCTTTACGGATCCTCATAGAATGCTAATTGCAGTTGTTTACATGCTAATCATTCAACAAGTGGATGGAAATATCCTCTACCCTAGAATCGTTGGTGGAGTAATGAAGGTTCATCCAATCACGATTTTAGTATTACTTTTGTTATCAAGTAATATCTATGGTGTCATCGGTATGATTGTCGCTGTACCAACCTATTCTATCTTGAAAGAAATTTCTAAGTTCTTATCTCGCTTGTATGAAAATCATAAAATAATGAAAGAACGAGAAAGAGAATTAGCTAAGTAAAAGTCAGGAAATTCCTGATTTTTCTTTTTCTTTAGGTAAATTATAGGAGTAGAAGTGCCATTTAGATTAGCCGATTAAGAATAATTCACAAAAACTTTGTAAAACACTTGCAATTTAGCTGAAATTTGATAAAATAGTAAGGAAAGTTAGACTGTATTGCCTACTGTCTATCTATAAAATATATTTTATTGGAGGCTTTTACTCAAATGGCAAAAGAAAAATACGATCGTAGTAAACCACACGTTAACATTGGTACTATCGGACACGTTGACCACGGTAAAACTACCCTAACTGCAGCTATCACAACTGTTTTGGCACGTCGCTTGCCTTCATCAGTTAACCAACCTAAAGACTATGCGTCTATCGATGCTGCTCCAGAAGAACGCGAACGCGGTATCACAATCAACACTGCGCACGTTGAGTACGAAACTGAAAAACGTCACTACGCTCACATCGACGCTCCAGGACACGCGGACTACGTTAAAAACATGATCACTGGTGCCGCTCAAATGGACGGAGCTATCCTTGTAGTAGCTTCAACTGACGGACCAATGCCACAAACTCGTGAGCACATCCTTCTTTCACGTCAGGTTGGTGTTAAACACCTTATCGTCTTCATGAACAAAGTTGACTTGGTTGACGACGAAGAATTGCTTGAATTGGTTGAAATGGAAATCCGTGACCTATTGTCAGAATACGACTTCCCAGGTGACGATCTTCCAGTTATCCAAGGTTCAGCTCTTAAAGCTCTTGAAGGTGACACTAAATACGAAGACATCGTTATGGAATTGATGAACACAGTTGATGAGTACATCCCAGAACCAGAACGTGACACTGACAAACCATTGCTTCTTCCAGTCGAAGACGTATTCTCAATTACTGGACGTGGTACAGTTGCTTCAGGACGTATCGACCGTGGTATCGTTAAAGTCAACGACGAAATCGAAATCGTTGGTATCAAAGAAGAAACTCAAAAAGCAGTTGTTACTGGTGTTGAAATGTTCCGTAAACAACTTGACGAAGGTCTTGCCGGAGATAACGTAGGTGTCCTTCTTCGTGGTGTTCAACGTGATGAAATCGAACGTGGACAAGTTATCGCTAAACCAGGTTCAATCAACCCACACACTAAATTCAAAGGTGAAGTTTACATCCTTACTAAAGAAGAAGGTGGACGTCACACTCCATTCTTCAACAACTACCGTCCACAATTCTACTTCCGTACTACTGACGTTACAGGTTCAATCGAACTTCCAGCAGGTACTGAAATGGTAATGCCTGGTGATAACGTGACAATCGACGTTGAGTTGATCCACCCAATCGCCGTAGAACAAGGTACTACATTCTCTATCCGTGAGGGTGGACGTACTGTTGGTTCAGGTATGGTTACAGAAATCGAAGCTTAATTCGATTTAGTTCCCAGAAGAACAATTATTTAAGTCAGACACTAAAAGAATCTTGCTTTGCAAGGTTCTTTTTTTCAAATATTGAACTTAAATTAAAGAATTGCTTATAGAAAAAGCCCTATACACTAGATGTGCATAGAGCAATTGGGCTTTATTTGATATAGAGTTCTTGATTTTTTAGGACAATTTCTCGTACGCTTGCAAACTTCTTGAGTTTTTTAAGTTCTTCTGGATGAGTGACGAGAGTGATAACATAACCTTCCTTGCCCATACGACCTGTACGGCCAGCGCGGTGAGTGTAGGTTTCAATATCTCTAGGAACATCAAAGTTTACGACGCATTCTAGACTATCGATATCAATTCCACGAGCCAAAAGGTCAGTTGAAAGGAGTAGGGTTAGCTGCTTATCTTTAAACTTTTCTAAGATGACTTTTCTAAATTTGATATTGACATCACTAGCGAGGGAAACAGCCAATATATCACGATACTGTAATTTTTCTTCCGCACTACCAAGGTCTGATAGGCTGTTAAAGAAGACTAGTCCGCGGAAATCCTCTACATGAGCTAGTTTTCTAAGCATGTCCACTCGGTGACGTTGGTCTACCTGCATGTAGAAATGCTGGATATTGTCCAGTTTTTGATCAGAGAGATCAATGGTACGTGTGTTAGGCGCAATCTTTTCTTGGTCAAACTTGGTCGTCGCACTCATGTAGATAAGTTGGTGGTCACGCGGTGCGTAGTGAGTGATTTTCTCGACAAAGTGAATCTGAGAATCATCTAGCAATTGGTCGAATTCATCCAGGATGATGGTTTCCACATTCATCATCTTGATTTTTTTCAATTTAATTAGTTCAAAGATACGGCCAGGGGTTCCAATCAGAATTTCTGGTCCTTTTTTGAGTCGTTCAATCTGGCGTTTCTGACTTGAACCTGATAGGAAGAGTTGGGCTGTCAAGCCGATAGCCTCTGCCCACGTTTTACATACATCAAAAATCTGTCCAGCAAGTTCTGTATTTGGTGCTAGAATCAAGAGTTGTTGTGCTTTTTTCTTTTGTAGTTGGAGAAGACTTGGGAGGAGGTAAGCTAGGGTCTTACCAGTTCCTGTTGGGCTCACTCCTAGAAGATTTTCTCCTGCAAGAATAGGCTCAAATAGTTGAGTTTGAATGGGGGTGAATTCTTGGAAACCGAGTTGGTCGCTCAGTTCTTGCCATTCAGTCGGTAGTTTAGTTTTCATTTTCTGCCTCAAATCTAATGCCAGCAGTCTGGCGCATGGTATATAGTAGGTCATGAACAGAGCTTGCATCGTCCAGCCAAGTCTGGTAGAGTGTCTGGTCTGGTTGATGAATCATCTGTGCAAATGCAGCGACTTCCTCAGTCATCGTATGAGGAGCCTGTTGGATAGGGAGTTGGACTTGATGTCCTTGGTGGTCGGTAAAAATAGCTGAGCGAACATGTTCAATCGTGTTGAGAGTCAAGGTTCCATCTGCTGTGTAAATCTCACAAGGAAGATTGGAAGTGATGTTTTTCCCAGCCTTGATATGAACTTGAAAGTCTGGGTAGAAGAGGATGCCGTCTCCATTTAGGTCAATGCTATTGTCAAGCTGTTGAGCCTGGTAGGTTGCGTCCTGAGCTTTTCCAAAAAGACGAACGGAAGCATAGAGAGGATAAATCCCCAAGTCCATAAGGGCTCCACCAGCAAAACAGTCTGAAAAGACATTTGGTGTTTGTCCAGCCAATAAGTCCGGCATCTTGGAAGAGTATTTGGCATAATTTAAATCAGCTCCTAAGATTTGCTTGTCTGCTAGAAATTTTTTGATAGTAGTAAAGGCTTTCTCGTGGTAATTACGAGCTGCTTCAAAGATAAAACAATTATTTTTCTCAGCTGTTTGAATCAAATTCAGCCATTCTTGTGGTTGAGTGACAGCTGGCTTTTCAAGAATGACGTGTTTACCAGCAGTCAAGGCAGCTTTTGCCTGAGCAAAATGCAAGGAGTTTGGACTAGCAATATAGACTACATCAAAGGAAGAGTTGAAGAAGTCCTCTAATTGATCGAAGAGTTGGATATTTTCATAGCGAGAAGCAAAGGTTGCTGCGGTTTCAAGTTTTCTAGAATAGACTGCGACCAACTGGTATTCTCCGCTGGTATGGGCTGCTTCTATGAAGTGATGGCTGATAGCACCTGTTCCGATGACACCTAATTTAAGCATAAATACTCCTTTTCCGATTTTAAATCCTTCCTTCATTATAACATAGATAGACTTGACTATCCAACAGGGGGTGAAAAATTTCAAATAAGCTACTAGGACTTTCCCAAAGAAAGTGGTACAATAATGAGATGAGTAAATGAAATGGGAGGAAAAATGAGGTTACTACCTATAAGAAAAATATCACGTCAGTCTAAGAGGCTAGCGCTTTTTTTGACTTTTTGTGCAGGATATGTAGATGCCTATACTTTTATTGTGAGAGGGAATACTCTTGTAGCTGGACAAACTGGGAATGTCGTCTTTCTATCAGTGGGTCTCATTCAACACAATGTGTCAGATGCTAGTGCTAAAGTAATGACCTTGCTAGCTTTTATGATGGGGGTCTTTTTACTAACGATTTATAAGGAAAAATTGAGAATTGTAAGAAAACCTATTTTATCATTGATTCCTTTGGCAATCCTATCAATCATTATTGGATTTGTACCACAAACTGTAGAGAATATCTATCTAGTACCGCCCTTGGCCTTTTGTATGGGGTTGGTGACAACCGCTTTTGGAGAAGTATCGGGTATTGCTTATAACAATGCATTTATGACTGGAAATATAAAACGTACTATGCTGGCTTTTGGAGATTATTTCCGGACCAAGCACACTCCTTTTTTGCGTGAAGGTTTCATATTTGTTAGCCTGCTTAGTAGTTTTGTCCTTGGAGTGGTTTTTTCAGCCTATTTGACGATTTTTTATCATGAAAAGACCATTCTTGGTATTCCTATTATGATGAGCATTTTTTACCTCAGTATGCTTTTTGCTTCATGGCAGAAAAAAGTAAAAGAAAAAGCTTGATTTTAGGTGTTATTACTTGTAAGAAAATAGGAGATATGCTATACTTGAAGAGTTGACTATGCACGTTCCTGTGCAACCGCACGAACATCGTTGCTTGATTATTCAAGTTTAAGTGGTTCGTCCCACGATGCTAGGCGAGTCTTCACAAAAAATTCGGGGAAACCCATAAAAATCATAGGAGGTGCATAATGAGCACATACGCAATTATCAAAACTGGCGGAAAACAAGTTAAAGTTGAAGTTGGTCAAGCAATTTACGTTGAAAAATTGAACGTTGAAGCTGGTCAAGAAGTTACTTTTAACGAAGTTGTTCTTGTTGGTGGTGAAAACACTGTTGTCGGAACTCCACTTGTTGCTGGAGCTACTGTAGTTGGAACTGTTGAAAAACAAGGAAAACAAAAGAAAGTTGTTACTTACAAGTACAAACCTAAAAAAGGTAGCCACCGTAAACAAGGTCACCGTCAACCATATACAAAAGTTGTCATCAACGCAATCAACGCTTAATTTTAAGGAGAACACATGATACAAGCAGTCTTTGAGAGAGCCGAAGATGGCGAGCTGAGGAGTGCGGAAATTACTGGACACGCCGAGAGTGGCGAATACGGCTTAGATGTCGTGTGTGCATCGGTTTCTACGCTTGCCATTAACTTTATCAATTCTATTGAGAAATTTGCAGGCTATGAACCAATCCTAGAATTAAACGAAGATGAAGGCGGCTATCTGATGGTTGAAATTCCAAAAGATCTTCCTTCACACCAGAGAGAAATGACCCAGTTATTCTTTGAATCATTTTTCTTAGGTATGGCAAACTTATCGGAGAACTCTTCTGAGTTCGTCCAAACCAGAGTTATCACAGAAAACTAACACGGAGGAAAACATTATGTTGAAAATGACTCTTAACAACTTGCAACTTTTCGCCCACAAAAAAGGTGGAGGTTCTACATCAAACGGACGTGATTCACAAGCGAAACGTCTTGGAGCTAAAGCAGCTGACGGACAAACTGTAACAGGTGGATCAATCCTTTACCGTCAACGTGGTACACACATCTATCCAGGTGTAAACGTTGGACGTGGTGGAGACGATACTTTGTTCGCTAAAGTTGAAGGCGTAGTACGCTTTGAACGTAAAGGACGCGATAAAAAACAAGTTTCTGTTTACCCAATCGCTAAATAATCGCTCTAAGTAGCATTAAATAAGGCTTTCCGAGTTTTCGGAGAGCCTGTTTTTTTATTTTGATACCCACGCTGATACCCATATTTTAAAAACCAATGTAAGAAGCGAACTTGTCAGCCACTTCATCCTTTGCTTTTTGAGTGACATGAGCATAGATGTCCATAGTGGTTTGAATATTCTCATGACCGAGTCTTTCCTGAACTTCCTTGATAGTAGCACCAGCTTCGAAGAGTAGTGAGCAGTGTGTATGCCTAAAGCCGTGTGGTGTGATTCGTTTGAAATCAGGATGCTTTCTCCAGATTCTATTCAACATATTGTTGACATGGACAACACTCTTAGGATCTCCATTCTCATTTTTAAAAAGAAGTCCTTTTGTACTATACTTGTGCCAATCTTTTAAAACCTTGATTGTTTTCGAATCCAGAGTAATTGTCCGGGCACTCTTTTTTGTCTTTGGAGTCTGAAAGATAAGTTTATTATCTTCACCCTTGGCCAAGGTTTGATTGACAGTAATCTGTCCTTTCTTTAAATCAATATCAGACCATCTTAGAGCGCTAATTTCATTTTTTCGCATTCCGGTAAAAGCTAGTAATCTAAAATACGTTAGCATTTCATCATCGTTGAAGCCTTTAACGATTTTGAAAAATTCCTTCAGTTCTTCTTTGTTGTAGAACTTTTCAAGTTCATCTGTATTATTCTTTTGTCGTTTAGGCTTCAGTGTCTTTCTCATTGGATTCGTTTCAATCAACTCCATTGAAATAGCGTAGTCAAAGATTTGATTTGCTATGCTGATGATTCCAAAAAATCTTTTGTATTCGTCTGCCCACTTATTGACCTGAGTTTGACACATGGTCATAGTAATCTTGTTTATAGCTTTATCTCCAAAAATCGGCAAGATATGACGGTCGGCAATGCTAGTCTGGCTTACGTAGGTTGACTCTTTAACAGTGTTTTTATAGTGGTCCTTCCAAATCTTATAGACTTGTATAAAGGTGGTTGTAGTGGTGTTTTTTGCTCTGAATGTCTTTTTTTCATACTCAGTGATGCACTTTGCTTCAGCAAGTCTCGCCTCACGTTCTGTTTTAAAGCCACGACGAAAGGTTTGAATCTTCTTGTTAGTCAACGGATCTATTCCATGATAGGCTTTAAAGTAATAAGCAGTAGTTCCATTTTTTTGGTATTTTCCAATCATTGATTTTACCTCACTTTTTTGATAAAATGGGTATAAGAAAACGACCTTTTTAATGGTTGTTTCTTATAGACGATTTCCTCACACTCAAAATTTGGCGATGGAGAATGTGGGGATTTTTTTGTTTAAATTCAACAAAAAACGGTAACTAAATTTATAGTTACCGTTTCTGCGTGGCAGCTTGTGCCAACCAGATTATTTGCACTAGGATTTCTCCTAGGTTAGTAACTATATATTATCAAATATATATCATTTTGTCAAATAAGATAGCGCGCTTTGATTTCATCGCTTAAAATTTTCATCTGTGGTTCAAGTATTTGTGCAACACCAATTCCGTCTAAAGGATTGATTTTCTTAAAAATCTTCACTTTGTCAATAGTTGTAATTGAATCTAATTTCGCATAGGTAGTTTTATCTAGGTCAGATACATATTTTTCAAGACGTTGACCAGCCAATGAAACGTTATCTGTAAGTTTTTGTACAAGGTTTATTGCACGTTCTTTCTCATCTAATCGACCTTCTTTATCCAATTTTGCGATAAGTTCATCAAAATCATCATATTCTCCAAAATGTGCTACCAGTTCATTTTCAACCTTGTCTTCAGCCGCTTTGATGAGTTGTGTAGTTAGTAGGCCAAGTCCTTCAGCTAAGTTAAATTCTAGTGGTAAATTGTCGTATCCAGGTTTAGAAGTTAAAGGAATAACCGTGATAGTGTTTCTATTCTTTTTGTCTTCTTTGGTAAGCGTGATTGCATAATGTGGCGCAGAAAATTCTGATCCAAAGTTTATGCCAAAATCAACATAGACAAGCGTTCCGTAAGGGAATACTCTATTTCTACGACGCTTTCCTTGGATTTCACGCTCTAATTGATTGCTATAGTTGGTCATACTTTGACCTAGTCTAGAGGTTTTGAAGTGATTTGGATTCTCAACAGTCAGTTGTTTCATTTTATCTGTTGAGACTGTCAATTTATCAAGATTATTTTTTTCTAGTTTGTTCATCCAGTCCCTAAGTAACTCCTTTCTTATCATCTTTTCCAGTGCTTGCTTGATTGGAAGTTGAATCCTCACACTCAAAATTTGGGGATGGAGAGTGTGGGGATTTTTTGAGTTGTTTCCAAAATGGAAACAGTTGGTTTTACTCCCCCCTATACACCCCGACGACTGCATAGATCTTGATGTGTGTATCTTCGGCTGGTGGGAAGTCTAGGATGATATCTTCATACTTGTCATTGAGTGACACTAGGCGTAAGCGTCCGTTTTCGGTATAGATCTTTTTGAAGTAAGAACGGTCTCCGTATGCGATAACTGCTAGGTCTCCGTTGTAGGTAGTCAGTCCTTTGTCTGCTAAATATAGAATATCTCCGTCTTGGTAGTCAGGTTGCATGGAATCTCCGCTGACTTTAGTCGCAATATCGTGGCGTGGTGGTTGTTCGTCAACCTCTATAGTCTCTCTATCTGTATCATCGTAACCAAATCCGTAGTTGAATCCACAAGCTGCTGCCGTTTCAGATACTACCTCAACTTGGTACAAGCTGATAACTTCCGACACTTCGTTTATCTTCGCTTTTCTTCGTTTCTCTTGTTCATCTCGTAATTTTTCAGCGTATGTGATAACTTTTCTTTGTCCATTCGGTTCTAGTTCGTCATATATGGATTGGATTTGGGATTTTGAAAGAACAGCTGGAGTAGCGTTGATTTGAATTTCTTGTTCATCATCTAGCATATTAATTAAATCATCTGTAGAAATTTGCATCCCTTTAGCGATTTTTTCTATTGTGTCATAAGATGGGACAATGGGTTTTTTTGATTTCGGATGTTCATTTTTTTCAAGCATAGAAATATATCCTTTTGTTAAATCAGATAATTCACAAAAAGCATCCATCGATAATTTATGCTCGGTTCTATATGATTTGAGTAATTCTCCTAACTTCATTTAAAAACCCCTTTCTATATATTGTTTAATCTATTATACATCTTTAAATAAAAAAAGTAAATATTTTTTGTTTAACACGCTTGACATTTTATGTTTAACGTGTTAAACTATAATCAAGCTTAAGGGAAAGGAGGTAAGGCAAATGATGGAACACATCATAAAAAGCCTAGCAACCAAGGACACTGCAACCGTCATCTTGATACTAGGCTTAGTCAGAGAAGCACGTTTGTGGCACAAACAAATCTTAGAACACAAACGTAAGCTTCAAAACAAAAAGTAGAGAAAGGGGCAGAAGCCCCAACCTCTACTTGATAGTGTACCATCATTTGCCGTGAAAAGCAATGGATGAAAATGTTGGATTGATAATCCTAGCAGGATTTGTGATTGTATCTTTCACTATCCGTAAGATAGTGGAATACCGATGTGATAAAAATGATAAGGAGTAGGAAGGAGGAAGTTATAATGAGCGATATAGATCTTGTTTTTTACGCATGTTCTCTTCTTGTGATTGCGTCGAATCTTGTTTATTTTTTCGTCGGAATCCGAAAAGTTTCGGAGGGGCACTCACGGTTTCTCGTAGTTCTTCCATTATTTCATATTGTGTTCTGGTTAATTTGGATATTTCGCTGGACAAGTAAGTAAAAATATCAGTGATTGAATCTGATAAAGTCATTCGTTTTTCTTCAATGTTGTCACTTGAATGTAGAGAAGCTAAATATCCTTCTATTTCGGTGATAATGTCTTGAGTTTTAGAGGCCAACAAGGAAGAAAAAGCCAGTTGGTATAGTTTATCAATATCGTAATGATTCAGGTCGCTATCTTTTAGTTTAGAAATAAGAGTAGAAGCCAATCTGCTGTTTTGTTCTACAAATTCAATGATTGTTCCTTTTCTATATTCTAAAATTTCATGTTGTTTTTCCAATGATTTTATTTTGAGGTCGTGTCTATTGTTTATGACAGAAATCAAGATACTTATAAATGGAGTGACGATTGCTGCGAAAGCTGTAGCGACTATGCTTATTAGAGTTATCAAATTTTGAGGTATTTCCATAATACTTCTCCAATCGTTTTATTTTGATTATACCACATTTGAAAGGAGGTGAGGAAATGAGACCAAGACGATATCCGTATAGGTTCAAACCAAATCTGATGAACATTTTAGATAGTCGTTTCTATACACGACTAATTATTGAAACAGAGAACGGAGCGAAAAAAATAGCAGAAGTCACATTGGATGATGTAACTACTGCTACAGGATATGTTGTAAGGCTAAGACCAAATTATGATTAGCCTTTGGATGGGAGGAATAACATGATTCACCATTATATAACTCATTATGCCAGCAATGGGAAAGATTACGCTGAAGCATGGATTCAAATCAATGTTTTTGGAATGTGCTTCTGTGTATGGAAAAAGCGTACAACCATTGAACGATTGTACGCAAACGAAGATTAGACTCTTTTCCAGCCATTGCCTTTAGCAGATGTCGGAGGGAGCCGATCACCTTTTCCGATAGTTGCGGTATGACCATTAGTAACTTTTCCGCCACGAGGTCCTACCTCTACATAGCGACCAGGTTTCTGATTATCTGTTCCAGGTTTTATTGGAGTATTTGCCATACTATCTCCTCCTTTCTATTGGAATTTTGACTAAAACGGTGAGAGGTCCTAGTCAAGAATGATTATAACATAGATAGCAGAAAAACACAACATATTGTAATTGAATATATTTGTTTAACAACATATAGTGTTTTTTGGAGGTGTAACATGTGGGAACAACTAAACAGAATTATGCAGGAAAGAAATTTAAACGGACATCAATTATCTAAAATGGCTGGAGTTAATCGAAGTTTCTTTTCTGACTTGAAAAGCGGAAAGGTAAAATACCTTTCATGGCCTAATATGTGCAAAATCGCTGATGCACTGGAAGTCAGCTTGGATGAATTTAGATAAGGAGGTGGGAATGTGCAAGGTGAACGTTTAAGAAAATGGCGTGAAAAAGAGAAAATGTCACAAGAGGAACTTGCAGAGAAGTCAAATGTTTCTCGAACAACAATACACTTGATTGAATCAGGTCAGTCGTCAACAGTAAAAATTCGAACACTTCAAAAATTAGCATTAGTTTTTAATAAACAAGTGAAAGATTTTTTTTAAAGCAAATGTTTAACAAATTAAACAAAATTTTGGATTAAAAAATAATGATTGAAAATAAGTAAAATTAAAACCAAAAAAGCACCTGACGGCAATCAGGCACTTAGAAAAATTAACTAATCAAATTATAACACATTAGGAGGCTGTTGTGAACCTACTTAGTGAAGAATGTGAAAATGGTATCCGATTAGATGTAAGAACTCAATTCAAGGAATCATTTCAAGAGTTACTTGACCATGAGACGTTAGAAAAACGTTGGTTATCAATAGAGAGTGCTGCTAACTATTCAGATTGTAGTGCAAATACTATCAGGAAATGGTTAAGAATGGGACTGAATCTTTATAAGATAGACGGAACTAAGAGAATTGACAGAAAAGAGTTGGATGAATTCATCCAAGCGTATTTAGTAATTTAAAAATAGAAGGAAGAAAAATGACAGAACCAACTTTATCAAGCCAATTACTTGGCTTAGTAACGATCTTTATTGGGATCTTTATCCTGATGCTGCTAACAGCTAAAAACGAAGAAGAAGCTGAACAAAAAACAGTAATCATCATCGAAGAAGCTGAAGACTTCAGAGAAATTGCTCGAAGAAACTTGAAAAATAGCGATAGGAAATCCACCTATGATACCCAGCCGCCTGTCGGACTTCCTTCATCGATTGAGGACGTACCACAAGTTTTTAGAGCATGCATCGAAGATTATGACAGGTTATCCAGTGATTATCAGGAAGAGGCGAGAAATAATGATCTTCTAAGAAGTCAAAATGCGAATCTCTTGGAAGAAAATGGGCGTTTACTCTATAAAGAAATGACCATGGATTTTCGGCAAAATCCAAGGAAATGGAGGGCAAAGACATGACTGTTAGCCGTGACATGAGCGAGATGGAAATACGTGTGTTAAATATGATCATGAATTGCGCTACTTTAGATTTGCCTATTCAAGCGAGTGAAATCCGCTTAGAAACCGGACTGTCGAAGCGTAAGCTGGAAGAGACTATCGAAAGCTTGCGTGTCAATTTTGGCCACCCTATCGTGGCTAAGAAGATGAAGCCAAATGGATATTACTTACCACGAAGCGAGGAGGAGCGACAAGCTGGGCTTGCTCCTTACCGTAGACAAATACTAACCGAGCAGAAGAACCTCGCTGCAGTGATGAATGTGGATTTGGAAAAGTATTGGGAGGATAGTGCATGAGTGAAGATTTTAGAATACCACCTCATGATCTAGTGGCTGAACAATCTGTTCTGGGAGCGGTATTTATCGCACCTGACACAATCATTTCGCTGGCAGATGAATTGGTTCCTGATGATTTTTATAAACCAGCCAACAAGATTGTATTTAAGACTATGTTGTCTCTCTTTAAAAAAGGAGAGCCAATCGATGCTACGACAATGGTTTCTGCTCTTACCAATCAAGGGCAGATTAAAGAAATTGGTGGTTTAAATTATGTTGTCGAGTTAGTGAACTCCACACCAACTTCCAAAAACGTGGAGCATTATGCAAAGTTAGTAAAAGAGAAGTCAACTCTAAGAAGAGTAATTGCTGATTTGTCGGATTCGCTATCTAGTGCTTATCAAGGAGATGTATCGATTGGTGATCTTATTGCTAAAACTGAAAAGTCTATGCTCGATATTAGCAATCAGAATACAGGCACAGGATTTCGTAATGTGGCCGATATCCTTGATACACATATGCAGATGGTCGAGACTCGCTCGCAGACAGATGGATTCGTGACTGGTCTGTCTACTGGATTTGTCGGACTAGATAAGATTACAACAGGCCTTCATGAAGGAAATCTTATCATACTTGCTGCGCGACCTGCAATGGGGAAAACGGCACTGGCTCTGAATATCGCTAAGTATGTGGCTACCATGGAAAGAAAACCGTCTATTATCTTCTCGCTTGAAATGAGCGCAGAAGAACTGATTGAGCGCATGGTGGCATCAGAGGGTATGGTTCCAGGGTATCATTTGAAGACTGGGAATCTTAGTACCGATGAGTGGAAAAGGCTTGTACAGGCGCAAAACAATCTCTATGACACGCCTATTTTTGTGGACGATACGGCTGGGATTCGGATTTCAGAGATACGCTCAAATGCTCGAAAACTCGCCCAAGAAATGGGCGATCTGGGTGTCATCATCATTGACTATTTGCAGTTGATAACTGGGGCAAAGGGCGAGAATCGTCAGCAGATTGTTTCTGAAATTTCAAGGGAATTGAAGATACTAGCAAAGGATTTGAGGGTTCCTGTCATAGCCTTGTCGCAGTTGAGTCGGTCGGTTGAGCAGAGACAGGACAAGCGCCCAATGCTATCAGATTTGCGAGAATCTGGTTCGATTGAGCAAGATGCAGATATTGTAGCATTCTTGTATCGTGAGGCCTACTACCAGAAAGAGCAAGCTGACAGTCAAGAAGCGAATAATGTGACGGAGCTGATCCTGGAAAAGAATAGACATGGGAGTCTAGGGACAGTGAAGTTGTATTTTCATAAGGAATACACAAAATTTTCAAGCGTGGAGGAGATATAACCATGATTAAAAAAAGTGAAGTCACTGGTTTCTTATCGTTTTTCAAATTTCCAAAGCCATTCATCTATGATGAGAAATACAAGTCATTAAGCAATCATGCAAAACTCTTGTACATGCTTTTATTTGGAAGACTAGAGCTTTCAATAAAGAATGGATGGCATGACCGAGATGGCAATGTGTTTCAGTACTACACTAATGAACAACTTATGGTTGATTTGAATAGTAGCGAAAAGACGATTATCAAATTCAAAAAAGAATTGAAGGATGTTGGACTGTTAAAAGAAGTTAGACAAGGGAATAACCTACCTAACAGAATCTATATAAGTGCCGTTGATGGTACTGTAAATAGTACAGTATCGGAACTGGAAATTTTACAGTCTGGAACTGTAAATAATACAGTATCGGAACTGGAAATTTTACAGACAAACAAGACTAATAATAACGAGATAGATAATAACAATAATAAATTGTCAATTTGTAAGGAAGTTATTTCTTATCTCAATTTGAAAGCTAAGAAGAATTTTAAAGTTGACACTGCTAGTCATCAAAAATTTATCAAGGCAAGGTTAAAAGAGGGCTATGTCCTTGAAGATTTTAAAAAGGTTGTGGATATTATGGTCGCTAAGTGGAAAGGCACAGAGTATGAACAGTATCTTCAACCACAAACGCTATTCGGAAATAAGATGGATAATTATCTAAATCAACCGATGCCAAAACGTTCTACAATTTTAACTAGTACGGTTGACGAAAGGCTAGGATTTTAGATGAAGCAATTTAAACAATTCAAAACTAGAACAGTTCTTGATGATGTCTGTGAAATCCATGGATGCCATCTTTGGTCTGTTAAAATTCCAATCAAGGGAAAGGTTGAGGAAATTAGTCAATGTCCTGAATGCGAGAAAGAGAATATCCGACGTTTTGAAAAGCAACTGAATATGGAATCTGAAGTTAAAAGCAAGCTATCAGATACTTACGAGGTCTTTGCTCGTGACAGCATTGTTTCAAGTAAGCTTGCCAGCAAGTCACTACATGACTATGAGATTCAGGTTGATATTGATGAAAATGCTATTAATTTTGTGAAGCGGTTGGAACGTGAATATGCCAAAGGTACGGTTGGAAATGCCATCATCACTGGTCCGTCTGGTGTTGGTAAGAGTCATCTTACTTATGGATTGGCTCGGTTTCTCAATGAGCAATTTAAGTCTTATGATGAACCGAAAAGTGTACTATTCGTTTCAGTTGTGACTTTGTTTGACAAGATTCGAGAAAGCTTTGAGTTTGACAATGGTTATTCAGAAGCTAAGATGGTCAAGCTATTGTCTGAGGTTGATTTCCTCTTCTTGGATGATCTTGGGAAAGAGAGTCGTAAGGCCGACACGAAGCGTAACGAGTGGGCGCATCAGATATTGTTCAAGATTCTGGATAATCGGACTAATACGATTATCAACACGAATTTGAGTAGCGAAGAGATTAAGGAGCTTTATTCTGACGATTTTGGGAACGGTGCTCTATCAAGTCGCATTTTTGAGGGAGCGACAGGCAGGTGCTTTGTGTACCCGTCTGGGATGAAGGATAGGAGGTATTGATGTTAAATCTCTACTTCGTCTATAACGGGCACTGTCAATTTTTTCTTGGGACGTTTAATAACGTTTATGATCTTATTGAACGGATGGAAGACCATCAATGGGCTTTCTCGGCTATCACTCACCCAAGGTTTCAGAAGCACATCGGTCGGCGGGCAACAAGATTTGACTACGGTGCTAAGGATTGCTACTATTTAGTAACTTTTTCAGGAGAAAAATAAAATGATTGAACTTTTTAAAGAATTTGGAATGGCTATTTTATGGATGTTCTTAGGATATTTAATCGGGGAACGTGCAGCAAGAAAGGAAAAGAAAGATGATCAATAATGTAGTGTTAATTGGGCGCTTAACTCGCGATCCAGAATTGCGATACACACCATCAAATGTTGCAGTTGCGACTTTCAGTTTGGCAGTGAATCGCAATTTTAAGAATCAGGCAGGTGATCGTGAAGCTGATTTTATCAGTTGCATCATGTGGCGCCAACAGGCTGAAAATTTTGCAAATTGGTGCAAAAAAGGGAACCTGGTAGGAATCACAGGACGCATCCAAACTCGTAGCTATGATAATCAGCAAGGTCAACGTGTCTATGTGACAGAAGTGGTAGCTGAAAGTTTTCAAACACTTGAAAAGAAGGATAATTCCGCGAATCAGTCAAGTATGGAGAACCAGATGCCACCAAGTTTTGGAGGAACAAATCCTATGGATATTTCAGACGATGATTTGCCGTTTTAGGGAGGTATGAAGGATGAACAGACAGGGATTAATTGATTATTGTAACGTCTTAAAAGAAAGTAAAAATAGAATTATCAATTGTATTGATGTAGACGGAATTATCGATAAAATCAAACAACTAGACGAACGTGAAAAAGTCAAAGTTCCTCAGGTTGTGGCGGATTGGATTAGAAAATGTAAAACGTTTAAGCCTTTTGCTGTAAGTTTATCTTTTGCATTACAACCCAGTGTGTGGGAAGCAAATAGGTTATCTAACGAGTGTATTAACTGGTTGTTGGATGCAAACAATCAAGATCTATTCGCCCGTGCATGGCTTGACGGCTACGAGATCGAGGAAGAGAAGAAATTTTTCGTGAAAATAAAATGTTTAAGCGAAGAATATAAGTACCTTAACTACTTTAAGTCTTGTCGTGAATGGCTTTTTAGTGAAAAGGAAGAAACTAAAGAATACCGTACAGCACACACACGCAAAGAACTAGAAGAAGCAGGATTCGGTGAAGTGTTTAACAGTCCTTTGTTTGAAATTGAGGAGGTGGAATAAATGGAAAATTTAATGTTTTGGGGAATGTTTATTGCTTGTTTGCTGATTTCGGCTATGACATTTTATATTATGTACTCTCAAGCGATGGTCAATAGAGATTTGGAAAGAAAATACTATGACTTAAAACAAGAAATTATAAGAGTTTTTGGTTGGGATGAATATGATTGGGCAAATAATTTTAGGGATTATGCTCGCAAAGTTGACGGGCTTATAAAATTTAAAAAAGAAATTGAGCAACTTGAAATCATTAAAAAAGCATTAGAAGTCAAAAGTTTGGAAGAGTTGCAGAAGAAAGAACAGATTGAAAATGTAATCAAAACGCTAGAAAATTGAGGAGGTGGAGTGATGAATGAGCAGTTCGTTTTAGAATTACAGAAATTGCTGAATTGTTTTCCTGATTCATACATAAATCGCAACCTTGAGGTAATTCTTATACCTAAGACAAATACTTACTTTTCTCTTGTCGGTTGTGGCACAAAGAGGGACATAATTGCAAAAGTTTTGATGTGGTGTACTAGGGATATATCCAAAGTAAGACCTTATCAACAACAAAAGCGAAATATCGACTTTTATGTAGATAATCGTGACCGCTTGAGAAAATATTTAGGTGCAGATATCGATGTAGATGTGGTCCATCATTGCCTGGGGATGGAAATTAACAAAGAACTCACTCACAGATTTATCGAGAGTGGTTTTGATATGAATTTACTTTATAAGGAGGTCACAGAATGAAACGTTTTATCGTAATTTGGATTTTATTGTCTGCTGGATTAAATATTTGGCAGAGTATCCACATTAAAAAACTAGAAGCAAAGCGTCCGATTGTCGTCTATAAAGCTGACAATCAAGGCGCAGAAATCAAAGGCAGAGTCTTACAAAAGGAGAAGATTGGCGACATGTACACTATCACAGTACAAAATTACGGAGTGTTCGTAGTTACTAAAACAAACTATGAATCTCTAAAAATAGGAGATGAGGTAAGATTGTAATGACAAAGTACAAGAAACCAACTTACATCATCATTCAGGAAGCAATGGCAGAGCGCATTAGATTTCTGGAAAAAGCTAATACTAGAAAGTGGAGAGCAAGATGCAGCTAAGACTGAAAGAACTCAGAGAGGACTTGTGTATTTCGGTCAAAGATATGGCCAGAGATACAGGTGTTTCCCAAAACACAATCCATTTGTATGAGCGAGGTGGATATCCGTCCATTAAGCAAATAGAAATGATTGCTAAAACCTATGATGTAAACCCTGCGTGGCTTGTTGGGTGGATAGATGATGAAATGATGCCTGGAATACAGGTAGTCGAAAAAGTGGTCTACAAAGAAAGCCCAACAGCAAGATTGCCAGATTATTTCAACAACAATAACGATGGTAAGATTATCAAGTGGAAACAAACACGAAGATATCGACGGAAGAATTACTTGAGATAGAAACGAGGTGAGCGATGCCCTTCTTTCCTGATATAAACGAAACTAAAACAAAAGAAAATGCCAAGAAAATTTTAGAAGGATATCCTCGCTGGCGTCGTGTGGCCAATGACACCGAAGGTCAGAGAGTAACGACAACCTACTCATTTATGCCGAGAAATCCGTCAAGTGGAAGAAATAGTCAAGTCGAGAAGTTAGCTATACGGAAAGTTGATGCAGAGCTTGAGCTGGATGCAATTGAGCAAGCGGTTAGCAGTTTACACGATCCTCTATATCGTAGGATACTTTTCGAAAAGTACCTTCAGTGGGATTGCAAGAAGAATGAAACAATCGCAATGGACTTGTCTCTTTCAGAAAGTTCATATTACGAAATTTTGGAGAAAGCTTTGATGGCATTTGCAGAGCTATACCGCAATGGAGAACAGATTGAAATTTTGGAGTAAACTTGGAGTTTTTTTGGAGTAAACTCGGAGTAAGTCCGGAGTAAATATATGATTTTATGTGCTAAAATTATATTATGAAATAATTGTAAAGGCAGGCACATCCTGCCTTTTTGTATGGATTGGAGGTGATGTCGTGAAGAAAGTAGAACCTATTCGAGAACTTGATGATATTGAACGGATGAAAAACTTCTTAAAATCAAAGAGTGAGCGAAACTATGTTCTGATTATGTGTGGTCTTTATTCTGGAATGCGTATCAGCGACATCATACCTCTGCAAGTTAAACATGTGACTAGTGATAGAATAGAAGTCATTGAGAAGAAGACAGGCAAAGTCAAGCGTTTTGCTATCAATCCGGAATTAAGAAAGGCCTTGAAACATTACATTAAAACGAATGAGCTACAAGGATATGACTATCTATTTCCTAGCAAAAAGAAAGTCAGGACGGATGGAGTTCGTATAACTCACATAGGTCGAGTAGCTGCTTACCAAATTTTAAAGCAAGCAGCTGAACATGTTGGCTTGAAGAATATTGGAACCCACTCCATGAGAAAATCATTTGGTTATCATCATTACAGAAAAAATCAAAATGTAGCGATCTTGATGGAATTATTTAATCATTCATCTCCAGATATCACACTTGATTATATAGGTATTAAGCAGGATGAATTGGATGATTCAATGATGAATTTTAGCTATTAAATGATTATTTATTTTACATATTGAGAAAACGTAAATTAGTTTTTAATGAAACAGATTTAAACACTTGTTACACTTGACTTCTAAGGATGTTAGTTTTATTTAACAGAATATAAGATATGTTAAATATACGAGGGTGTCAGAGACTGAAAAACACCCCCTTACATCATAAAAATTTACCCCCTACCTCCCAAAAAGAAAGGCCCCTCCCTAGATGAATACCCCCCATGAACGACCGGACCGGAGCGGTCCTCACAGAGTTGCTTTTGAAAAGAATAAAAATATTATTCTCAAAACAAGAAATACTTGTGGGATTTGTGGACTACCAGTTGACAAATCCTTGAGGTACCCACATCCATTAAGTCCGGTCATTGACCACATTATTCCAATCAATCGCAACGGTCATCCATCAGATATTCAAAACTTGCAGTTAGCCCACTGGCAATGCAATAGACAGAAGTCTGACAAGCTTTACGCTGATGATAGATCAGCCAATGCTACTGTTGTGGGCAACAGGAACTTGCCACAATCTAGAGACTGGACAAAGTACAGAGCTTGAAGAAGCCAAAAAAAGAAAAATTATATTATTTTTTAAAAATGTCAAAAATAATTTTGAATACTTAGAATTTGAAAAAATAACAGATATGTGTGAAGTAAGTCCTGGCAGAGGATAGGGGGGTATCCCCCTCCCACTAGGCGCTCGCGAGCTTCACACCGTCACTGTACATTTTTTCTCGCGCCAAATCATCACAAAGAAAGGAGAACGGTTTGGAATTAAGAGGGATTGAATATCTCAGGAAAAAGTTGAATCTCTATCAGAGTAGAGTTAATCTGAGGTATAAATACTATGCAATGCAGCATTACAGAGCACCTATCGGAATTACAATTCCTGCTCATGTGAGAGCTAAATATAGAGCTACTCTTGGATGGACTGCAAAAGGGGTAGATTGTCTTGCGGATCGTTTAGTATTTCGTGAATTTACAAATGATGATTTTAATGTTACAGAAATCTTTGATCGCAACAACCCTGATATCTTATTTGATAGTGCTATTCTAGCTGCACTGATTGGTTCGTGTTGCTTTGTCTATATTTCAAAAGGTGAAGATGATGAGGTGAGGTTACAAGTTATTGAGGCTAGCAATGCGACTGGTGTCATTGATCCTATCACTGGATTGCTTGTAGAAGGTTATGCAGTTCTGGCTCGTGATGATTATAATCAACCAACACTTGAAGCCTACTTTGAACCTAATGCTACTCACTTTATTCCGAAAAATGGAAGACCGTACTCGGTTGTGAATGAAGCAGGCATTCCATTACTTGTCCCAGTAATTCATCGGCCTGATGCTGTTCGTCCATTTGGTAGATCAAGAATTACCAGATCTGGGATGTACTATCAAAAGGAAGCAGAACAAACATTTGAACGTGCCAATATCACTGCAGAATTTTATTCATGGCCACAAAAATATATTATTGGATTAGATCCTGATGCAGAGCAGTTGGAAACTTATAAAGCTACTGTATCAAGTTTGTTGACAATTTCTGCCAGCGACAGTGGGGAAAAACCAAGTATTGGTCAATTTACTACAGCGAGTATGTCTCCTTTTACAGAACAGCTAAGAACGGCTGCTGCTGGATTTGCTGGGGAAATGGGTTTGACATTGGATGATATGGGGTTTGTGTCTGACAACCCGTCATCTGTTGAAGCCATCAAGGCTAGCCATGAGAATCTTCGTCTTGCTGGTCGAAAGGCTCAGCGCTCACTAGGTGCTGGATTGCTAAATGTCGCTTATGTTGCAGCTTGCTTGCGTGATGAGTTTCATTATGCCAGAAGTCAATTTGTAAGAACTACAGTCAAGTGGGAACCATTGTTTGAAGCGGATGCGAATACTATGACTATGATTGGTGACGGTGTTGTCAAATTAAATCAGGCATTACCTGGTTACATCAACGCAGAAACGATTCGAGATCTTACTGGTATCGCTGGAGACATGTCTGCTAAACCAGTAATCAGCGAGGTAGTGACAGATGGAACATGATGTTTTACCTAGTATCTTGAAAGAGGTTCAGGAGAGATTTGAGAGAGATTTCGGTAAGAGTGAGATTGTCAGAAATGCTTTTGCTGCATTAAAGGGGAAAAAAGCCACTTACAAAACTGCAAATGAGTTCGCGATTGAAATTGGCGATATTCTCTCTAAGGCTCTAGGAACGTCTCTGAGCGCCGATAAATTACCAGACGGTAAAATGTATTATAATATCGCTCAACGTTTGCTGACGGACGTGCTAAGACGAAATCACGAGCTTGTGAGTGGTTATACTAGTGATGTTCAGAAGAATTTGAACCAGGAAGCGAAAATAAGTCTGAAAGTTCAAGTTCCTGAATTAAATCTGGATCGAATAGCTGGCATTGTCAATCGCTTTTCGTCTGAGGAAAATTTTGAGGATGTCAGTTGGTTGCTCGGTGAACCTATTGTGAACTTTACTCAATCAATCATTGATGATAGTATTCGGAAGAATGCGGAGTTTCATCATCAGTCTGGATTGCAACCTGAGATTATCCGAAAATCGTATTTTCATTGTTGTGAGTGGTGTCAGGAAGTTCAAGGGAATTATAAATATCCAAGAGTTCCGAAGGACGTTTTTAGAAGACATCAGCATTGTCGTTGTATTGTAGACTATGATCCTAAAAACGGAAAAACTCAAAATATCTGGACGAAGAAATGGAATTCTATAGACAAAGAGAGAGTTGAGTGTAGGAAGCTAATTGGCGTAGTATCTGTTGACGAGCGTGAGCAAAAGCGCTATAATAGGGTTATGAAGAGTAGTGGTGCTGTGTATGGTGCTTGGAACGACAGAAATGATCCATACAATAAAGAACGTGATCGACATGCTCAAGAATTTTATGAGAGTGTACGAAATCGAAATAAGCAACATGAAATAGTGAAGGTATCTAACAATAGCGGTCTTTCACAATCAGATGTTGAGAAGATTTATAACCATATTTTTATTAATGAGTATGATTTAGAAGATGGTCGGAAACGTTTCGACCCTAGCTATGATATGGCTGAGAGTTGGCGACGACTTTCAGAGATTGGTGGTAAGAATATTCAACCTCACGACCTTGTAATGCTAAATCACGAGTTGATGGAACATGATTTGATGGCAAAGGGAATGAAGTACGATGAGGCCCACGAACTCACTAATAGAACCTATAACTACCAAAAAGCGTGGATTGCTTGGATGAAGGAGAAAGGAGACCTATAATGCTTAAACTTATTAAAATTTTCAATTCAAAAAGTAAGGGTTATTGGTATATTCCTGAAAACCGTGACCCAGGTATGATTGAGATTGATGAGCGCACTGGTGAAGTTACAGTTGTCATCGAGTCGAATTATGATAAAGAACTAGGTTATCCTTACTATGCGAACAAGGCTCGTGGAGCAGTAAAGCAGATGTGGGATAAAGGAGAATTACCAAGCGAGAAATCTTTTGCTTGGGGATAAGCACTTAGAAAATTCTAGGTGCTTTTTTTATACTTTGAAAGGAGTTAGAAAATGAAGTACAGAAAGAAACCTGTAGTAATTGAGGCTGTTCAACTTAATGAACGTTGTTTGATTGAAGAGGATTGGTTTTGGGACGCAGTGACAAGGAATGAGATTATCGTTCACGATAATGGCAAGTGGAATAAAAATCCAGCATGGTGTGAGATTAAAACACTTGAGGGGGTCATGGTCGCAAAAACAGGCGATTATATAATCAAAGGTGTTCAAGGGGAGCTTTATCCGTGCAAGCCTGATATTTTTACAGAAACATATGAAGAAGCAGAGTATTTGAATATTTTAGACAGAATCTAGGAGGTGATCCGATATCTCCCAGCGACAGGGTTATCATGCGATGACGATTGAAAGGAAAATAGAATGGCGAGGAAGAAGAAACTTGGCAATCAGAATCCTACTCAATCGGTGATTTTAAAATACGTCAAGAAAAATTCAAAAGCTAAAGAAGCGATTGAACTTTACGAGCGGACTGGTCTTTCTTGTTATGCTTGGCAGAAGAATCTTTTGTTGCCTATGATGGCTGTTGACAAGAACGGGCTTTGGGTGCATCAGAAGTTTGGTTACTCTATTCCTCGTCGTAACGGGAAAACTGAAATCATTTATATCGGTGAAATTTGGGGGCTACATGAAGGATTGAATATCTTGCATACTGCTCACAGGATTTCTACCTCTCATGCCTCTTTTGAAAAGGTTAAACGATACCTTGAAAAAATGGGATATGTGGATGGAGAGGATTTCAATTCTATTCGAGCGAAGGGACAGGAGAGGATTGAACTTTATTCAACAGGTGGTGTTATCCAATTTCGTACTAGGACATCAAACGGTGGTCTTGGTGAAGGGTTCGACATGCTGATCATTGACGAGGCTCAAGAGTATACGACCGAGCAAGAATCTGCTTTGAAATACACGGTTACGGATAGTGAGAATCCTATCACAATCATGTGTGGAACACCTCCAACCCCTGTATCAAGCGGTACGGTCTTTACTAAGTATCGTGAGACTTGTCTCTTTGGGAAAGGGAAGTATTCTGGCTGGGCTGAGTGGTCGGTTTCTGACGAAAAGGAAATTGACGATGTGGAAGCTTGGTATAATTCCAATCCATCCATGGGCTACCACTTAAATGAGCGTAAGATTGAAGCAGAGCTTGGTGAGAATAAGCTGGACCATAATATTCAACGTTTGGGATTTTGGCCAACTTACAACCAAAAATCTGCTATTTCTGAAACTGAGTGGAACGAGCTCAAGGTGGATGACATGCCAGAATTGTTTGGCAAGCTGTCTGTTGGTATCAAGTATGGCCAAGATGGAACGAACGTGGCTTTGAGCATTGCTGCACGTACCAAGGATGGCCGTTTCTTTGTGGAAACAGTCGATTGTCAATCCGTTCGTAATGGGAATGAGTGGATGGTTGCTTTCTTGCGTCAATCCGACGTGGCTCAAATCGTCATTGATGGCGCAAGTGGGCAAAAGATTCTGGACGAAGAGTTGAAGGACTACAGAATCAAGAATGTGATTCTACCAACGGTGAAAGAAATCATCGTGGCCAACGCTCTTTGGGAACAGGGGATTTACCAGAAAACCATCTGTCACGCTGGACAACCATCATTGTCTAAAGTAGCTACTAACTGCGATAAGCGGAATATTGGCTCCAACGGTGGCTTTGGTTATCGATCGCACTTTGACGATATGGATATTTCTTTGATGGACAGCGCTCTGCTTGCGCACTGGGCTTGTGCTACGACCAAGCCTAAGAAAAAGCAAAAAATCAGTTATTAAAATAAGCGGTCTTGTGACTGCTTTTTTTGATGCTAAAAATTACCGAACTGCCGGGGAAGCAGGAGAAAGGAGACATGAGAATGTCAGAATTTAAACCAATCACTACACAAGAAGAATTTGATGCTGCTATTAAGGAGCGTTTATCTCGTGAGAAAGCGAAGTATAGCGACTATGACCAGCTCAAATCTCGAGTTACAGAATTGGAAACAGAAAATGTTGGCTTGAAGTCAACAATCGAAGCTAACAATCAAAGTAAGGCAGATGCTGACAAGCAACTTGAAGAGATGCAGAATCAAATCGCTGGTTATGAGACGGCTAGTCTGCGAACTCGTGTGGCTTTGCAGTATGGATTGCCTTATGACCTTGCAGACCGTTTGCAGGGAACTGATGAAGAAAGCTTCAAAGCTGATGCAGAGCGCTTGGCTGGTTTTATGAAGCCAGTGAGCAAAGTAGCGCCAGTAAAATCAACGGAGCCAATTGTTCCGAAAGAAGATGATGAAAGAACCATGTATAGAAATTTGGTTCAAAATTTAAGTATTGAAGATTAAAAAGGAGAAAAAAATATGTCAGAAGCACAACTTGCAAAAGGAAATCTATTTGATCCAGAGCTTGTAAAAAAAGTTATTAGTAAGGTGAAGGGACATTCATCAATTGCTAAGCTATCACCCCAAAAGCCTATTCCGTTTAACGGCCAAAAAGAGTTCATTTTCGACTTTGATTCGGACATCGACATCGTGGCTGAAAATGGCAAGAAGACTCATGGTGGTGTGAGCCTTGATCCTGTTACTATTGTTCCACTAAAAGTCGAATATGGTGCCCGTGTATCTGATGAGTTTTTACACGCCTCAGAAGAAGCAAAAGTTGACATCCTCAGTGATTTTGTGGAAGGATTTTCTAAAAAATTAGCACGAGGGCTTGACATTATGAGTATTCACGGTATTAACCCACGTACAAAACAAGAGTCAAGCATTATTGGAACTAACTGCTTTGATAAAAAAGTTACTCAGACAGTAACTTTCAAAGAATCTAACCCAGACGAAAGTATGGAAGATGCTGTCGGTATGATTGATGGTTCAGAACGTGATATCACCGGAGCAATCCTAGATCCTATTTTTACAACTGCTCTTTCTAAAATGAAAAATGCTGAAGGCGGGAAATTGTATCCTGAATTGGCATGGGGCGGTGTACCTGATGCAATCAATGGATTGGCAGTAGATAAAAACCGCACTGTATCATACTCACAAACAGATCCTAAAAACACAGCGATTGTTGGGGACTTTGAAACAATGTTCAAATGGGGCTATGCGAAAGAAGTTCCGATGGAAATCATCAAGTATGGTGATCCTGACAACAGCGGTCGCGACCTTAAAGGGTATAACCAGATTTATATCCGTTGCGAAGCATATATTGGATGGGGTATCATGGACGCTGCTAGTTTCGCTCGTATTGTGAAAACGGGAGGTTAATCATGGCTGAGTATGTAAACCAAAAGACAGGAGCAACAATCAACACTAATACAGAAATTTCTGGGGGTGATTGGGTTCCAATTGCAGCATACAAACCTTTGGACTCATTGACTAACGCAGCATTGAAAGAAATCCTTGATGAAAAAGGTATTACTTATGATAACCGTGCCACAAAACCTGAATTGATTTCGCTGATCGAACAAGCTGGCACTGAAGCCCAGTAGTCACTTGGCTGGAGGTAGAAATGGAAAACTTTGCAAAGATTGAAGACTTGGAATTGTTGTGGCGCTCGTTGAAATTTGATGAGCGTGCAAGGGCTGAGGCTCTGTTGGAAGTTGTATCTAATTCTTTGCGAGTGGAAGCTGAAAAAGTCGGTAAAGACCTTGACGACATGGTGGCGGAAAGCGTGTCATTTGCTAGTGTTGCCAAGTCTGTGACGGTCGATATCGTGGCACGGACCTTAATGACCTCAACGGACCATGAACCGATGACTCAGGTATCTGAGAGTGCTTTGGGTTATTCGTTTAGTGGCTCTTACCTTGTTCCTGGAGGCGGTCTCTTTATCAAAGACACCGAACTTAAAAGGCTTGGTTTGAAGAAAAAACAACGATATGGAGCGATTGAAATTTATGACCTACCTAAAAGGAATCCCTGTCATTTTAGTGGACAAGGTAGAAACTGGTAACGATGATTTCGGTCATCCAATCTATCGTGATGTTGAGATTGAGGTTCAAAATGTATTGGTAGCGCCAACTTCATCAGAGGACGTCATCAATCAAATGAACTTGACTGGGAAAAAGGCGGAATATACACTTGGTATTCCTAAAGGGGATACTAATAAGTGGGAAAATCGTGAGGTAAAGTTTTTTGGTCGAAAATGGCGGACAATCGGCCTTCCTCAAGAGGGGATTGAGTCAATGATTCCATTGTCTTGGAATAGAAAGGTAATGGTCGAAGTTTATGAGTGATATGAAATTCCAATTAAATCCAGCTGGCGTGTCTGCTTTGCTACGTTCTTCCGAAATGCAGGGCATTTTGAGAGAAAAGGGGCAAGGGATTGCAAGCCGAGCTGGTGAGGGGTTTGAATTGACCGTATCGCCAGGGCAGAAGCGTGCCAATGCAAAGATTAGTACGACTGACATCAAGAGCATGGTCAGAAATAAAAAACATAATATTTTACTGAAGGCTATGAGATGATCGAATTAGTTATAAAGAAATTTTTAGACGGACAGTTAGATGTACCGTCTTTTTTTGAACATAAACCGAATATGCCTGAGAGCTATGTCATTTTAGAAAAGACTGGAAGTGGTGGAAGTGACTATGTTCATTCCGCTACATTCGCTTTTCAAAGTTATGCTCCGTCCTTACAAAAGGCTGCTGAATTAAATGAGAAAGTCAAGAAAGTAGTTGAGGCTCTCATCACAGTCAATGAAGTTAGCGGTGTTCATCACAATAGTGACTACAACTTTACAGACACGGAAACGAAGCAATATCGCTATCAAGCGGTATATGACATCAATTATTTTTAAAAAGGAGGTGTAGTTTTGGCGCCAGAATTAGAAGCACCAGAAGTAAGAACACCAAATGCAGAATCAATAGGAGGAAAGAATATTATGACGACTGCATCAGCATCAAATGTAACGGCTGCTAAGCCCAAAATCGGAGGGGCTGTTTCTACAGCACCATCTGGAACAAACCTACCACTAAATGCAAAAGCAGACTTGGATGCTGCATTTAAAACGCTAGGGTACATTTCAGAAGATGGATTGACCAACGAGAACTCGCCAGAAAGCGAAGAAGTCAAGGCCTGGGGAGGACAAACAGTCTTGTCTTCTCAAACTGAAAAGAAAGACACTTTCAAATACAAATTGATTGAAGGTCTTAACATCGAAGTCTTGAAAGAAGTATATGGCCCAGATAATGTTTCAGGAACGCTTGAAACTGGCATTACCGTGAAAGCAAACGGTAAAGAGTTGCCAGAACATAGCTTGGTTATTGATACTTTGCTGAAAAATGGCTATGTGAAACGCGTTGTCATCCCTCGTGGTAAGGTTAGCGAAATTGGCGAAATCAGCTATAAAGATGGCGAACCAATCGGCTATGAATTGACTATCACAGCATTGCCAGACAACAACGAAAACACTCACTACGAATACATCCAAGGAGCGTAATAAATGACAAAGCAGATCGATTTTCCAAAAATGAATGACAAAATTGAGGGCACAACAGATGGTGGTTTTGCCTTTTCGATTGAAACACGAAGACTAGACAACTACCTTTTGTTGCGTTATATCGGTAAAGTAGATAGTGGTGACGTGCAAGCGGTTGATAAAGTTCTAGACCTTCTTTTTGGTCCAGAACAGGCTGAAAAATTCATTGATTTCTTGATTGAAGAAGATGGAATCCTTCCAAATGAGAAACTTTTTGGAGAAATCAAGAGCGTATTTGCACAGGTAGAAAAGCTAAAAAAATAGCGATACTGGCGCATATGATAGATTTGGATGAAGATGCTTTGATATGTGATTTAGCGGAAACTTATCAAGTATATGACTACAAACAGCTACCACTACAAACGGTAGCTGTTTTTGCTTATGGCTTGAAAGATGATTCACGCATCAAGCAACTTTTATCGGATCAAATAGCGCCAGTTGAAAGAGTTCTACTGGCAAGTATGGTTGACAGACTATCCATGCTCTTATGGATTCAATCAAAAGATGGACAAAAGGGTGTTAATCGTCCTGCATCCATCGCAGATCAACTCATTAAGAGAGATAAGAGTGAGAATGATGAGAAAGACTATCTCATCTTTGAATCTGGTGAGGACTTTGAAAATTATCGCAAGGCTTTACTTGCGAAAACAGGAGGTGAGGAATAATGGCGACCGAATTAGGAAAAGCCTATGTACAAATAATTCCATCTGCTAAAGGCATTAGTGGAATGATTCAAAAGGAAATAGGTGGTGAAGTTGCCTCTGCTGGCGTTAGCGCAGGCGAATCCCTCGGATCCAAAATGATGGGGGCTGTTTCAGGAGTTATTGCTGCTGCAGGAATTGGTAAGGCAATTGGAGCATCCATAACTGAAGGGGCAGCACTACAACAATCGCTTGGTGGTGTCGAAACCCTATTTAAAGATTCAGCTGATAAGGTCAAAGGCTTTGCGAATGAGGCCTACAAAACAACAGGTCTATCGGCCAATGCCTACATGGAAAATGTTACAGGCTTCTCAGCAAGTTTATTGCAATCTCTTGGTGGAGATACAAATAAAGCAGCAGAAACAGCTAACATGGCCATGATTGATATGTCAGATAATGCGAACAAGATGGGGACATCTATGGAAAGCATCCAGTTGGCTTATCAAGGTTTTGCCAAGCAAAACTATACCATGCTTGACAACTTGAAATTGGGTTATGGTGGTACAAAACAAGAAATGCAACGGCTTCTGGCCGACGCAGAAAAATTGACAGGTGTTAAGTATGACATTAATAATTTGTCAGATGTTTATAGCGCCATTCACGCTATCCAAGAGAATTTGGATATCACTGGTACGACAGCGAGAGAGGCAGCAACTACATTTACTGGTTCATTTGAATCGATGAAGGCAGCGGCTCAAAACGTACTAGGTAAGATAGCGATTGGCGAAGACGTAACGCCAGCCTTACAATCTCTAATAGAGACTACAAGGACTTTTCTTTTTGCTAACTTCTTCCCAATGATAGGCAATATCTTATCAGGGTTAGGAACAGTGCTCACACAAGGCTTAAGTTCTTTAGCTTCTCAGCTTTTTGGAGAAGCCTTTGGGAGTGCAGTCTATGAGCAGGTTGGGCGTGTAACAGGAATTTTTGATACCTTTTTTGATATGATTTTCGGATCTATGAATAAGCAAGGGAATATCGATGTCCTCAACACGTTAGGATTTAGTGATGAAGCGGCAACCCAAATCGTCAATATTGCAGAGAATATCCGTGTAACCTTTGAGAATATCGGGTCAGTTATCGGTAATGTTGGTAGCATCGTAGCTGATTTTGTAGGCGATCTCTTAGGAATTCAGGGTGGTGAGCAGGGAGTCAATCTTCTTGGAACTGCTTTTGAAATTTTGAGTTCAGCATTGAGAATCAGCTCTTCTATCCTAAAAGAAATCACTAACTTTTTCAAAGAAAATAAATTAGCAGCTGATTTACTGAAGACAGCGGTAGTTGCTCTCGGCGTTGGTTTGCCAGTAGTGAAATTTGCAAACTTTTTACAAGGTTTAGGCGGAATAAGTGGAGTTCTTGGAATTGCTAAGACAGCAATAACAACTTTTGCTACGAGTATTACGGCAGCTATTTCTTCAATCCCACTTATAGGATGGATTGCAGCTGCAGTTGCCGCATTAGCTTGGTTCTTCACTCAAACTGAAACAGGTAGACAAATATGGTCATCTTTTGTAGATTGGATCAAACAGGCATGGCAGGGGATTGCTGATTTCTTTGTTGGCCTTTGGTCTGGTATCTCTGAAGGTGCTAGTAATTTGTGGGTAAGTATTCAAGAGGCTGCATCTGTGGCATGGACAGCTATTACAACAGCAGTGATGGCGATTGTTCAACCGTTCATTAATGGATTCATGAATATTTGGAACAATATTTCAGATGGTCTTACTCAAATTTGGGAAGGAATTAAGATGATTTTTCAAGGTGCTTGGGACTTCATCAAATCTATTTTCTTGGGTGCTATTCTCATCATCATCGACCTTGTGACAGGGAACTTTAACCAGCTGGGGGCTGATCTTTCTCTAATCTGGGAAGGGATTAAAAATAGTATCTCTACGATTTGGGAAGGGATTAAAACATACTTTTCTGGAGTCGTGGATGTTATCGTAGGTTATGCTACTGCTATTTTTGAAAACTTTTCTACCACTCTTAGTACAATTTGGAAAGGGTTGTCTGCTGCTGGTAAGGCTATCTTTGATGGTTTTGCTCAGATATTATCTAATATCTGGAGCACAATCAAATCTGTCGCAAGCAGTGCTTGGGAAGGGTTAAAATCAACCGTATTAGGTCTGATTGATGGACTTGTACAAGGGGCTAAAAATGCTTGGGAAAGCATGAAACAAGGTGTACGTGATCTTGTAAGTAATGTTACGAGTATCTTTGACGGTATTCGTAATATCGACCTATGGTCAGCAGGTAAGGCTATCCTTGATGGATTCCTAGGCGGTTTGAAATCCGCTTGGGACTCAGTGACTGACTTTGTTGGTGGTATCGCAGGGTGGATTCGTGATCACAAAGGTCCGATTGAATATGACCGCAAGCTCTTGATTCCTGCTGGTAATGCGATTATGCAAGGTTTGAATAGCGGGTTGCAAGACCGTTTCAAAGATGTTAAGAAATCGGTCGGTGGAATGGCTGGCGAAATCTCAAGCGCATTTTCAAACGATGATTTTGGTTTGAGTGGAACACCGACTATTGCCAAAAATCTTGAAGCAAGCTTGGCTATGCCAAGCGCTCAAATCGAGGCCAAAGACAGTCAAACCGTGTCTGAGATAGCGATTCTGAGAGCAAGTATGGAGAAGATCCTTACTGCTATCCTTGAAAAGCCGTCAGATACTTACCTGGACGCTGATAAAATTTCAATGAGCGTCTACCAACGCCAAGGTGCAATCTATGCTAGGGAGGGAATTTAATGGAATACATGATTATCAATGGTTTCAATACTTCAACCATTCCTAACTGTGTCGTGACTGATTTTGGCGAGGTGGAGGCTGCTAAACCTAAAGTTTCAGAAACAGCTACCCTATTTGGGGTTAACGGGAATTACCGTGTCTTGGATGGCGCTTATGAGAGTTATGAACGAACATTTGCATTTTACCTACCAAGGACGGTAGACCCGTCTAAAATCGTTGAGAGATTCCAACCAAATGACAATACGCTAGAGTTTAGCTACCAGCTAGGCTCTTTATTTTACGCTGATTTTATCAGTGCAAAATACAAACCTCAAGGTATGCACGGTTGGAAGCTTGAAATCAAGTTGAGTATGCAACCTTTCCGCTATCAGAAAAGTGTTGCTCCTCTTGTCTTTACCTCAAGTGGCAATGTCAACAATCCAGGATCTATCTATAGCGAGCCTGTGATTGAGATTGAAGGGGACGGAGATATTTCCTTGACAATTGGACGGACAACCATGCACTTGACGATTAGACGAAAAGTGACCATTGATTGTAGACATAAGAAACAAAATATCTACAATGCAGATGGTGCGGTGCAAAATACTTTACGAAAACGTGGAGGATTCTTTGAGTTAGCAGTCGGGAATAACGGTCTGGTCTTTACTGGATCCGTTCGTAAAGTCACGGTTCGGCCAAATTGGAGGTATATCTTATGATTTATCTTACAGAAGGCAACACGCCTTTAAATGAGGCTTACAACGATGAAATTGTTCAGGAGCGAAACAATACCTATCAACTGACCTTTCGTTTTCCTACATCGGATCCCAAGTGGGAATTGCTGAAAGAGGAAACTTTCTTGACTGCAGATGACCTGCATGGCGAGCAGGATTTTTATATTTTTGAGGTTGAAAAACAGCAAGGCTATATCCAAGTCTATGCTAATCAGGTTATCAGCTTGTTAAATAACTACATTGTCGGCTCTATCGATGTTGACCGTGTCAGTGGTACAAGGGTATTGAGCGCATTGGCTGGTAGCATTACCAGAGCCAATCCTTTCTCTTTTTTCTCGGACATTGATGATAGGCATACGCTTAACATCAAGGATAAGAATGCTATGGAGGTTTTGGCAAAAGACAAGCATTCTATCCTTGGCCAGTGGGGCGGAGATATGGTGCGAAATGGCTACAATTTACGCTTGTTAAAAAATGGCGGTTCTGAAAATGAATCGCTTTTTATGTATAAGAAAAACCTGTCTAGCTACCAACATAAGACCTCTACCAAATCGCTGAAAACTCGGATAACCTTTAAAACGACTGTTAAAGGAGAAGGAGAAAAGGCGCCTGATGTCGACTATGTGGTGGTGATTGATAGCCCCTTGCTCGGAAAATATAGCCAAATCTATGAAGCTGTTGTTGAGGTCAATGACCAGAACGTCAAAGACCAAGCCAGCTTGATTGAATACGGTAAGCAGTATTTTCGGACGAGTATGTGCGATATGCTGGAAGATAACCTTGAAATCTCGGTTGTCGGCCAGAGCGATGTAGTGGTTCGGATGTTCGATGTGGTCAGCATCTACCATGAATGGTACGGTCTTGATGTTCGTAAGAAGATTACGAAATATACCTATTCGCCAATGGCAAAACGCCTGAAATCAATTGGTTTTGGGACATTCCAATCTAGTTTTGCGAATGCGATCGGTGGGATTGTAAATGATGCCGTTTTGAATGAAAGTCGAAATCTGCATCAGATTTTTGAAGAACGTTTGAAAAAGGAAATCGCTAACGCTGACCGTGCCTTTGATGCTGAATTTGCCAAGCGTGAGAAAGCTATCACGGATGCCATCGAGCAGTACAAAGCCAAGGCGGAAGAGTTCGGTGCTAAGATCCATGAGGAAATGGAGAAAGAACGTCCTGAGTTCGTGAAGCGTATTCGTGAGGAACTGATGAGTGGCGCGGACTCTATCGCTGAACTGAGTAAGAAACTAGAGCAAGTCAGTGAGACTGCAAGGGTCAACGCGAGCCTGATTGGTGGTGACGGGAATACCCAGTACAACAAGAACCGTCTCAACGGTGGCACGGCCAAGAAAATTAGTTATGGAACGGATTTCGTGGAGGTCGGTCACAATGGAGAGGGATTTGAACTCGGTAAGAAATACGTTATAAGTTGGTCAGCAACCTGTACACCTTACGGTCGTGTGGATGTCACTATGGTGGTGAATAAGCCTACGTTCTATGGTGGACACGTTCATCTTGCGCCTGCTAATACTATCATGCCAGTGATTGAGAAGGACTTAACTCAGAAAGAGGAAAAGGTCCTATCGGTCTACTACGGTGCTTATCGTCTGACCTTCTCAGGGGACTGGTATCAGAATGTAGAGCAGTCTGTGACGGTTGACAATCAGACAAGACGGATTGAACTAGCGCCAGTCTATAAGACGGTAGCTGACGGGCAGAATGCAAGATATGAGGGAAGTTGGAGCGAGAATCCAACTTTTATTTTTGATGGAGGTAAAACATGACAGAAACAACGCCTGAAGTAGTGCCCATCAGGGTACGACATAAACGAATGCCAGCAAGCGAGTGGGCAAGAAGTGATTTCGTGCTGTATGATGGCGAACTAGGAATTGAGAGCGACACAGGCAAGGTCAAGGTCGGAAACGGTACTGACCGATTCTCAGCCCTGCAATACCTGACAGGCCCGAAAGGAGACCGTGGAGAACGTGGGGAAACAGGACCACGAGGAGCGGACGGTGTTATGCGATTTGAAGCACTGACAAGTCAACAGAGAGAAGGTTTACGTGGCGAGAATGGCCATAGCTTAAATGCGAATGTCCGTATCGAAGGGTCTTATCGAAACGGCGCGACTAGCCAATTAAACTTGATTGCAGATGTCTACTATGACGGAACACGGCTAACCAGTGGCTATACTGTTGATTATTACTACAGAGGTTTTGGAAACAACAACTGGCAAAGCTTGCCAAACCAAACGCCTGACGCAAATGGGAAGTTCGCTCAGTGGAACGCCTCTCAACGTTCAGGAGGCTGGTTTGAGGTCTACATCGTTGTAACGCACAATGGTATTAAAGCAGCTGCTAGCACACGTCTTGATAATGTCAGTGACGGTGCAAGAGGGGCGAATGGTGCAACGGGTCCAGCAGGACCAGCAGGCCCCAGAGGTGCGGACGGAGCGCCTGGGCAGACAATTCTTGACCAAAATACAGGACAAGCTTTAAGGTATTGGCGTGGCTCAAGAACTCAGTACAGTGCTATTGCTAACAAAGATGCTAATACCATCTATGATATCTATGAGTAGGTGTGATTATGGCTAGAGAAGGAATTTATGTTGGTGGCAAGGAAATCACTCAGAGATATATAGGAACTCGGTTGGTTTGGGAGAAAAGAAAGGCTAATTGGCCAATCTTGGGGTTTGTCGGAACTGTTTCGCTCAACTCGTATTCAAACGAAATGAATATCTATAATTACACCGGAGCTTTAAAAAACATTCCGCTTTTAAGAATCTTTTTTATTGGAAGAGCAAACAGACTTATTCCAATATCTTTGAAGCGAGGATTTGGTGATTATCATGTTGTTGCCACATTAAAAAGTCCAAGCGATTTTGACGAAGCTCAAAGATTATTTGATACACGAAACGGAGATGTCTACATGACATTTTACGGAGAGAAGGAATAAAACATGGACATTACCATTCAAAACGTCCGTTCGCCTGCTTTGGAGCATAACGGACGATATTACAAAGTTTTTCAGCCACGGACACGAGATGAACTGCTAAAACTGCACCACATGGGTTGTGTGGGTGACACGGTGTTGACGGATATTCAGCTAGAACAAGGGGATTTCCCTACTAGCTTTGTGGAGCCCACTGTCACACAACGTACCCTGTCAGGTCTCTTCAAGGATATGCGTTCTATTGAACTGGAATTGAGAGACCCAAACAGCACTCTCTGGGGTAAAATCCAGCAGAACAATCAAGGGGCGCTGACTCAGTTCTTTGATACCAATGTCAAGAGTGCCATCGCTCAGACTGCCACAGAAATCAGACAGGAAGTACGAGACGCTGCAAACAGTGCAAGAGTACAAGTGACATCAGAAGGTGTGACCATTGGCTCTACTACTTTAACTGGCGAGCAGTTAGCTTCTACGATTTCCGCAAGTCCGAGAGGGGTTGATATCATCGCTCCACGAGTTCGTGTACAGTCCGACATGATTGTAGACGGTGCGGTGACTGCTGGGAAGTTAGCAGCTGGGTCTGTGACTGCAGATACGATTAAAGCTGGTGCCATCACAGGCGATAAAATCAGCGTAGATGATGCCTTGATTCGAAACTTGACCGCTAGAGATGCCTTGATTGACAAACTGACATCTAAGGAAATCTTCACAACCAAGATTGAATCAGTCGTGTCTAGCTCAACCTTCCTACAAGCCTATCAAGGTGAAATTGGAGGTTTCACCTTGGGTCAGTTTGACAACGGAGGTGGACGCTGGATTTCTGGTGTCAACCAATTCTCGGTTGGAATGGGAAATGGTGCTGGTTATGGTACCAAGACAGCCTTTTGGGCGAATTGGGGAAATAACTGGAACCAAGCAGGACCGAACTCTTGGCATGTAGATACAGATGGGCAGATGTATTGTAAGAATACAGCTAACTTTTTCGGTACAGTTGACTTTTCTGAGACCTCAGCAGCCAGTTTCTACGGAAGGACTGAATTTCAAAAATCGCCAATTTTCGTAAACGGAATCGATATGGGAAATGAGGATATTTACGGTAACGGTCAAAATCCCAAAGGCGGAAAGAATGCGGTCGTCTGGTGGAACCAAGTTGGAAGTGGGAGTGTGAAGTATTGGGGTGATATATCTTCAGACAGACGTTTGAAAGAGAACATCACAGACACGGCTGTGAAAGCCTTGGATAAAGTCAACAGACTAAACTTGGTCGCATTTGATTTCATAGAAAGCAAGAAACACGAAGAAATCGGTTTGATTGCGCAAGAAGTTGAGACCGTCGTCCCAGAAGTTATCTCACGAGACCCTGAGAATCCAGATGGCTATCTGCACATCGACTATATTGCTTTCGTACCCTACTTGCTGAAAGCAATCCAAGAACTAGACCAGAAAATCAAAGAAATGGAGAAACTACATGGATAATCACACAATCGACAAACTAGTCGCTGAGTCGCTCGCTAACCGCTTGGCTGAGGGCGAATTGGGACGTGCGCATTTAGAAGCATACTATACGCTAACCTTGGCTGAATTACAGGCCTTTAAGGCAGTGCTGGAATACGACCCAACCCTCAAAGAATTATTTGAAGAAACACAAGCAAAAATGAAAGGAACTAACTAATGAATTACGAAGTAGCAATTAAACCTTATTTGAAAGGTGCAGAAAATGTAACAGTTGTCGCAATCAAAATGGAGAACAATGGACGTTACTCTTATGAACAGGTAGAACTTCATGGAGACCACACACAGGACAATGAAGCAACCTTGGTTCAAGCGGTACTGGACCATATCCGAACTGAACTTGATCCAACAAATGCGATTGTGCTTGCTCAAGCGAAATTGCAAGAAGCTGAACAGAAATTAGCTCAAACAGAAGCCAAACAAACGGCTACAGATGAAGAAGTTAAGCATAACAAAGCCGAAACAGACCGCTATGGTAAAATCATCCATGCGGTCGTTTTAAATGCTGTAGCAGGCAAGACAATCGCTTATGGAACTATCTACAAGGAATTGGTAGAGTTGATTCCACTTGCTGAAATTGGTAAGCATTACATGGCACATGACTTGATTACCATCGAAGACCCAGCACACGTTGAGGTTGATGGCGAAGGTAAGCGTATCTTGGTTCAGTTGAACCGTGAATTTACTTACAACGGTGAACCTGTCAGCGACTTTGCTCGCAACGGTCGTCTTGAAATGGGCGGAACAGGCGCAGCATGGAAGTACGAGCCTAAAGAACAAAATGAGCCTACGAATGTTGCACCAGCAGCTGCAGTTTCTACGACAGCTACCGTAACTCCTACAGCAACGGAACCTTCTGCTACAACAGTTACACCTAACCAATAATGGAGGTGCCTATGGACGTCTTACAATCAACAGAGCATTTCTTCATGAACGTGCTACCAGTAGCCACGCCAATTGTTGTGGCTTGGTTGGGCTATAAAATGCCGAAGAAAACCAAGGAACAGACAGACCAAATCATTTCAGAATTGAATGATGTCAAGAAACAAATCAAAGATGTCCAAATTACTGCTGACGAGAACAACGCCAAAATTGACGAAGTACAGGCAAAGCTAAAACTACACGACGATGCGCACCTTGTAACGATGAGGATGCGCCTTGATCGTGATATTCGCAGGGCTATCCGTCGTGGATTTACTACCAAGGATGAGTTCTATGTAGTGGAAAACATGCACAATAGCTATAAGGCTTTGGGTGGCAATGGCTACATTGACCACTTGTACAACAATTTTGAAGCGTTGCAAATCAGAGATGACATCTTAGTTGAAGATGAGAAAGGGGCGCAGAATGGTCTGTAATCTCAATACGACCAATCTCGCACAAGTGGATGGCGGTTACCTCATCAAGCAGGGTGATGTAGCTTCTACCTTTGGATTCGTCCTTTTAGACGAAGATTATCGAGCCGTCTCCTCTCTGGAAGGGGAGGTGGCGGTCGTTAGTCTGACCATGGACAAGTACCAGTGGAAGAAGAAGGTGACTGTCACGAACTCAGGCGTGAATTTTAATCTGGACGCTATCTTGCCTGTTGGGAAATACCGCTTAGAGATTAGCGCTGGTGGATATATTTTCCCGAGCGATAAGGCTACGCATATCAAGATAGTCCCGTCAGATAAAGAACTGGTCACAGAGGAAGTCCATGCTCTTAAGGAGCTGGATATAGCTGAAGAAGTTAAAAAACAGCTTGCAGGAAGAACTGTAGGCAGTGATGGCACAGTGGGTCAGGAAATTCCTGATTTGCTTTTTTACTACAATTTAGGAAAGGTATAAAAATATGGATACAACAAAATTAACAGCATTCGCACAAGCAGTCGGAGCAGATATCAAAGAAGTTAAACAAAGCGTTAGCGCTAAAGTAGAAACTTCAGCAATGACGCAAGCTATCTCACAGGCAGTTGCTCAAGCTAAAACAGAAGTTAAGGCTGAAATTTTAGGCGAAGGAACGCCTGAGAATCTTGATACGCTGAAAGAAATTGCGGAAAAAATTACAAGCATGGGCAATGACGCTGGTGGTGCCCTCCTTGGCAAAATCACAGAAGTAAGTGGTCGTGTAGACCAGATTGCCAATGTTGACTTGGTCGCAACCTATAACGCAGCGAAGGCGTGATTGCTATGGGCAATTTAGAGGAATTTGCTCAAGCGGTTGGCCGTGATGTCAAAGCTATTAACCAAAAGCCTGAGCCAAGGCTGACATTGACAGGAAATACCCTCGGCATCGCTGGGGGTAATAATGTCACTCTACCTCTGCCAACAAACGTAGGCATTGAAATCCGTGGTACAGGCTCACCAGAAGGGCGTATCACTGCTGAAATCGGGACGACCTATGTAGACACCGCAGTTACCAATGGCGCTCTTAAGTGGATAAAAGAAAAAGGTAGTGGCAACACAGGTTGGCGTGTACTGATTGGTGATACTGGTTGGAGAACGTTAAATGTTTTAAATAAGTTAGGAAATGCAAAAATTCAAATTAGAAGAATAAATGATGAAGTTATTGTTAAATTGGATGGATTGCAGTGGGGTTGGTTTGGTATGAAACCAATATCTCAGCAAAGCAACAGTTCAATTGAAGAAAAAAGCGTTGGAGCAAAGCAATATACGTGGGTTAAAGTTGATGTAGGAAGAACAAACGATGTTATACCAGAAGGTTTTAGAAGCTCTAGCTCTATACTAGGAGGACTTTATGGAGATTTAGGTGATTTATTAGGTAGCGTTTATTTAGGCGGAAAAGACGATAGTAACGCTCTTCAATTGAGATATGCTATGCCACTCAATGAAGTTTCAGATACTATACTATCTCAAATACGAGTTAGTCCTATCGTATTCACGACAGACGACCCGTGGCCAACAACATTGCCATAAAAGAAAGGAAAAACATATGATTAATTGGAAATTAAGAATAAAAAATAAATTCTTTTGGCTGACTGCAATCCCAGCCTTCTTGCTTGTCTTGCAAGCTGGTGCAGCAGTCTTTGGATATCATCTGGATTTGGGTGATATCGGCAACAAGCTGATTTTGCTTGTTAATGCGGTATTCGTGTTCTTGACTGCTATCGGTTTGGTCAACGACCCGACAACAAGCGGAATTACAGACAGCACACGAGCTCTAGAATACAAGAAACCAAGTGAGGAGTAATCATGGATATTGATACAAGCAGACTACGTACAGACTTGCCGATTGTTGGGTTTGAGCCTTTCCGTCAAGTACATGCCCACTCAACAGGCAACCGCAACTCAACTGCTCAAAATGAGGCGGACTACCACTATAGAAAGGACCCTGGACTTGGGTTCTTTTCTCATGTCGTTGGTAACGGTCGTGTTATGCAAGTTGGACCTGTAAACAATGGCTCATGGGATGTTGGAGGTGGTTGGAATGCTGAAACCTATGCAGCGGTTGAGCTGATTGAAAGTCATTCAACTAAAGAAGAGTTCATGACAGACTATCGCCTTTATATCGAATTGCTACGAAATCTAGCAGATGAAGCAGGTTTGCCGAAAACTCTTGATACAGACGACTTGGAAGGTATCAAAACGCATGAATACTGTACCAATAACCAACCCGACAACCATTCAGACCATGTTGACCCTTATCCGTATTTAGCTAAATGGGGTATCAGCCGTGAACAGTTCAAGAATGATATTGAGAACGGCTTGACGATTGAAGCAGGCTGGCAAAAGAACGGCACGGGCTACTGGTACGTACACTCAGACGGAAGCTATCCAAAAGACAAGTTTGAGAAGATTGACGGCACCTGGTATTACTTCGACGGCTCAGGCTATATGCTTGCAGACCGTTGGAAGAAGCACACTGACGGCAACTGGTACTGGTTTGATAACTCAGGAGAAATGGCGACAGGTTGGAAGAAAATCGCTGAGAAGTGGTACTATTTCGATGTAGAAGGTGCCATGAAGACGGGTTGGGTCAAGTATAAGGATACATGGTACTACCTTGATAGCAAGAACGGGAACATGGTATCAAACGCCTTCGTCCAATCCGCAGACGGCACAGGCTGGTACTACATTAAACCAGACGGCACATTGGCAGACAAGCCAGAATTTGAAATTGAGCCAGAAGGGCTTATTACGACAAAATAATTTAAAAAAATAAAATGAAAGGAAAACTTTTCTAAAATGTTTATCTACCGCAGGCTTAGGCTTGCGGTTTTTTGATACCCAAAATGATACCCATAATTATTGACTATGTAATTATACGGTAAATTTGGGGAATCTAACTTGTTGATTTTTCAAGGTTTTGAAGGCTATTGCATAATAGTTCTCTTTTATTGCAACAACAAGTTTCTGTTTACCCAATCGCTAAATAAAAAGGTCCAGTAAACCTTTTTATCCCGAGCCTTGAATGTAAAGGCGAGTAAGCTAGAAATAGCATTAAATTAGGCTTTCCGAATTTTCGGAGAGCCTGTTTTTTTGGTTTGGTACCCATTTTGGTACCCATATCTAAAATCCTATGTACGAGGCGAACTTATCGGCAACTTTATCTTTTATTTTAAAATTATAAAATAGTATGATGTAAAACTTTTACAGTAATGAATTTTATAAGGGAATAAAATATTGTAAAAATTGCTAAGATTTGATATTATAATTGTGTCTGAGTAGAGAAGCAGGAATATGGAAAGGATGTGGATTAGTATGAAAAAAATTATCACTATAATAGTCTGTTCAATCTCTTTTCTTGTTCTATCTGCTTGTGTCAATAACAAAAAAATCATTCTTCCTGAACCTGAAACGATTTCTGTAATTTCTCTGCAGAAAAAAATCTCAGAAAATGTTAAAATAATAACCAAGAGAGAAGAAATTTCAAAGTTGATTGAGAATATACAGAAACAGTCCAAATCCACAACTTTTGAGAGTGTAAATGATCAACCGACAAATGTGAAAGATTACATCATTATCAAATTTTATCATCAGAATGAAGAAAATGATAGTGTAGCCTATCTATATACTATGAAAGAAAAACAGTATATTGAACAACCTTATGCTGGTATTTGGGAAGTAAATCCAGATATAGCTAATAGGATTGAAGAGATTTTTTCTAGTTGATTTATAGGGAAAAATAAAATGTTAGAGGCTTTTCTTGTATCATATTATAAACGGTAAATCAAAAGGATTTGCTGTTTTTTATTTGCTTGAAATCAGATGAGGACTGAAAAAAGACATTATTCTAATTCTTGGATTGGGATGTTAGAGTCTTCATTGAGTTTTGAAAATTTCCATACTTTTTTCCTTTTTGGAAAACTTCTAAAATATGGTATAATGAAAAGATAAAGAAGTTGGGGGTAGAAGATGAACATTCAACAATTACGCTATGTTGTTGCCATTGCTAATAGTGGTACTTTCCGTGAAGCTGCTGAAAAGATGTATGTGAGCCAGCCGAGTCTGTCTATTTCTGTTCGTGATTTGGAAAAAGAATTGGGCTTTAAGATTTTCCGTCGGACCAGCTCAGGGACTTTCTTGACCCGTCGTGGTATGGAATTTTATGAAAAAGCGCAAGAATTGGTCAAGGGCTTTGATATTTTTCAAAATCAGTATGCCAATCCTGAAGAAGAAAAAGATGAATTTTCCATTGCTAGCCAGCACTATGACTTCTTGCCACCAACCATTACGGCCTTTTCAGAACGTTATCCGGACTATAAGAACTTCCGTATTTTTGAATCAACTACTGTTCAAATTTTAGACGAAGTAGCGCAAGGGCATAGTGAGATTGGGATTATCTACCTCAACAATCAAAATAAAAAGGGGATTATGCAGCGGGTTGAAAAGCTAGGTCTGGAGGTCATTGAGTTGATTCCCTTCCATACCCATATTTATCTCCGTGAAGGGCATCCTTTGGCTCAGAAAGAGGAATTGGTCATGGAGGATTTAGCGGATCTACCAACGGTTCGTTTCACTCAAGAGAAAGACGAGTACCTTTATTATTCAGAGAACTTTGTTGATACCAGCGCTAGCTCGCAGATGTTCAATGTGACAGACCGTGCTACTTTGAATGGTATTTTGGAGCGGACGGATGCCTATGCGACTGGTTCTGGATTTTTAGATAGTGATAGTGTTAATGGCATCACAGTGATTCGTCTCAAGGATAATTTGGATAATCGCATGGTCTATGTTAAACGTGAGGAAGTGGAACTTAGTCAGGCTGGAACTCTTTTCGTAGAAGTCATGCAAGAATATTTTGATCAGAAGAGGAAATCATGAAAAAAAGAGGAATAGTGGCAGTCATTGTACTGCTTTTGATTGCGCTGGATCAGTTAGTCAAATCCTATATCGTATGGCAGATTCCACTGGGTGAAGTTCGCTCTTGGATTCCCAATCTCGTTAGCTTGACCTACCTGCAAAATCGAGGGGCAGCCTTTTCTATCTTACAAGACCAGCAGTGGTTATTTGCTATTATTACATTGGTAGTTATGGTAGGTGCCATTTGGTATCTACATAAACACATGGAGGACTCACTCTGGATGGTCTTAGGTTTGACTTTGATTATTGCGGGTGGTCTTGGAAACTTTATTGACAGGATCAGTCAGGGATTTGTTGTGGATATGTTCCACCTTGACTTTATTAATTTTGCAATTTTCAATGTGGCAGATAGCTATTTGACTGTTGGAGTGATTATTTTATTGATTGCAATGCTAAAAGAGGAAATAAATGGAAATTAAAATTGAAACTGGTGGCCTGCGTTTGGATAAGGCTTTGTCGGATTTGACAGAATTATCACGCAGTCTCGCGAATGAACAAATTAAATCAGGCCAGGTCTTGGTCAATGGCCAAGTCAAGAAAGCTAAATACACTGTCCAAGAGGGCGATATCGTCACTTACCATGTGCCAGAACCAGAGGTCTTAGAGTATGTGGCTGAGGATCTTCCGCTAGAGATCATCTACCAAGATGAGGATGTGGCCGTCGTTAACAAACCTCAGGGGATGGTGGTGCATCCGAGTGCTGGTCATACTAGTGGGACCCTGGTAAATGCCCTTATGTATCATATTAAGGACTTGTCGGGTATCAATGGTGTTCTGCGTCCAGGAATTGTTCACCGTATTGACAAGGACACGTCAGGTCTTCTCATGATTGCTAAAAATGATGAGGCCCACTTAGCACTTGCCCAAGAACTCAAGGATAAAAAGTCTCTCCGCAAATATTGGGCGATTGTTCATGGAAATCTACCAAATGATCGTGGTGTGATTGAAGCGCCGATTGGCCGGAGTGAAAAAGACCGTAAGAAACAGGCTGTGACTGCGAAAGGGAAACCTGCAGTTACCCGTTTCCACGTTTTGGAACGTTTTGGTGATTATAGCTTAGTGGAGTTGCAGTTGGAGACAGGGCGTACCCATCAAATCCGTGTCCATATGGCTTATATTGGCCATCCAGTCGCTGGTGATGAAGTCTATGGTCCTCGTAAGACACTTAAGGGGCATGGACAATTTCTTCATGCCAAGACCCTAGGTTTTACTCATCCGAGAACAGGTGAGACCTTGGAATTTACAGCAGATATCCCAGAGATTTTTAAGGAAACATTGGAGAGATTGAGAAAGTAAGAATGAAAAAGAAATTAACTAGTTTAGTACTTACAGGCACTTTTTTAGGTTTGTCATGGTATGGAAATGTTCAAGCTCAAGAAAGTTCAGGAAATAAAATTCACTTTATCAATGTTCAAGAAGGTGGCAGTGATGCGATTATTCTTGAAAGCAATGGACATTTTGCCATGGTGGATACAGGGGAAGATTATGATTTTCCTGATGGAAGTGATTCTCGTTATCCATGGAGAGAAGGAATTGAAACGTCTTATAAGCATGTTTTAACAGACCGTGTCTTTCGTCGTTTGAAGGAATTGGGTGTTCAAAAACTTGATTTTATTTTGGTAACCCATACTCACAGTGACCATATTGGAAATGTTGATGAATTACTGTCTACCTATCCAGTTGACCGAGTCTATCTTAAAAAATATAGTGATAATCGTATTACTAATTCTGAACGTTTATGGGATAATCTGTACGGTTATGATAAGGTTTTACAGACTGCCGCCGAAAAAGGTGTTTCAGTTATTCAAAACATCACACAGGGAGATGCTCATTTTCAGTTTGGAGACATGGATATTCAACTCTATAACTATGAAAATGAAACTGATTCCTCAGGTGAATTAAAGAAAATTTGGGATGACAATTCCAATTCCCTGATTAGTGTAGTCAAAGTCAATGGCAAGAAAATTTACCTTGGGGGCGACTTAGATAATGTTCATGGAGCGGAAGATAAGTATGGTCCTCTTATTGGAAAAGTTGATTTGATGAAGTTTAATCATCACGATGATACCAACAAATCAAACACAAAGAATTTTATTAAAAATTTGAGTCCGAGTTTGATTGTTCAAACTTCAGATAGTCTACCTTGGAAAAATGGTGTTGATAGTGAGTATGTCAATTGGCTCAAAGAAAGAGGAATTGAGAGAATCAATGCAGCCAGCAAAGACTATGATGCGACAGTTTTTGATATTCGACAAGACGGATTTGTCAACATTTCAACTTCCTACAAGCCGATTCCAAGTTTTCAAGCTGGTTGGCATAAGAGTGCATATGGAAATTGGTGGTATCAAGCGCCTGACTCTACAGGAGAATATGCTGTCGGTTGGAATGAAATCGAAGGTGAATGGTATTACTTCAACCAAACGGGTATCTTGTTACAGAATCAGTGGAAAAAATGGAACAATCGTTGGTTTTATTTGACAGACTCTGGTGCTGCTGCAAAAAATTGGAAGAAAATCGATGGAAGCTGGTATTATTTCAACAAAGAAAACCAGATGGAAATTGGTTGGATAAATACTGGAGGTCAGAATTATTATTTATCCAAGGATGGTTCGCTGCAAACAGGTTGGCTTCAATATAAGGGTCAATGGTATTATTTTGCCCAATCAGGAGAAATGAAAACGGGTTGGGTAAAAGATAAAGAAACCTGGTACTATATGGATTCTGCTGGTATCATGAAGACAGGTGAGATAGAAGTTGCTGGTAACCATTATTACCTAGAAGATTCAGGAGCTATGAAGCAAGGTTGGCTTAAAAAGGCAAACAATTGGTATTTCTACAAGGAAGATGGTTCACGAGCCGTGGGTTGGATCAAGGACAAGGATAAATGGTACTTCTTGAAAGACAATGGTCAATTACTTGTAAATGGCAAGACACCAGAAGGTTATACTGTTGATTCAAGTGGTGCCTGGTTAGTGGATATTCCAGTAGAGAAATCCGCTACAACTAAAGTTACAAGTAATTCAGAAACAAAAGAATCCAGTGAAGTAGTGAAAAAAGATCTTGAAAATAGAGGAACGACTCAACATGAAGGTGTTCCAAGTTCTTCGACTAGTCAGGATTTGACTTCCTCAACTTCACAAAGCTCTGAAACGAGTGCAAATGAATCGGAATCAGAACAGTAGTAAAAAGAAGGTTTTAGAGCCTTCTTTTTACTATCAACTCTTTTCTATTTCCTGTCATTCATGTTATAATGGATAAATATGAAGAATCGGAGTGAGACTATGAAATACAAACGGATTGTTTTTAAGGTGGGAACTTCTTCTCTGACAAATGAGGATGGAAGTTTATCACGTAGTAAGGTAAAGGCTATTACCCAGCAGTTGGCTATGTTGCATGAGGCTGGTCATGAATTGATTTTGGTATCGTCAGGTGCCATTGCTGCAGGTTTTGGGGCCTTAGGATTTAAAAAGCGTCCGACTAAGATTGCTGATAAACAGGCTTCAGCAGCGGTAGGGCAAGGGCTTTTGTTGGAAGAATACACGACCAATCTTCTCTTGCGCCAAATCGTTTCTGCACAAATCTTGCTGACACAGGATGACTTTGTGGATAAGCGCCGTTATAAAAATGCTCATCAGGCTTTGTCGGTTCTACTTAGCCGTGGTGCGATTCCTATCATCAATGAGAATGACAGTGTCGTCATTGATGAGCTCAAGGTTGGGGACAATGACACTCTTAGTGCCCAGGTAGCGGCCATGGTCCAAGCAGACCTTTTGGTTCTCTTGACAGATGTGAACGGTCTCTATACTGGAAATCCTAATTCAGATCCAACAGCTAAACGCTTGGAGAAAATCGAGACCATTAATCGTGAGATTATCGATATGGCTGGCGGAGCAGGTTCGTCAAATGGAACTGGGGGCATGTTAACCAAAATCAAGGCTGCAACTATTGCGACAGAATCAGGAGTTCCTGTTTATATCTGTTCATCATTGAAGGCAGATGCCATGATTGAGGCGGCTGAGGAGACCAAGGATGGTTCTTACTTTGTTGCGCAAGAGAAGGGACTTCGTACCCAGAAACAATGGCTGGCATTCTATGCTCAGAGTCAGGGTTCTATTTGGGTTGATAAAGGGGCTGCAGAAGCTCTCTCTCAACATGGAAAGAGTCTTCTCTTATCTGGTATCGTTGAAGCAGAAGGAGCCTTTTCTTACGGTGATATCGTGACAGTATTTGACAAGGAAAGTGAAAAATCACTTGGAAAAGGACGCGTGCAATTTGGTGCATCTGCTTTGGAGGATATGTTGCGTTCTCAAAAAGCCAAGGGTGTCTTGATTCACCGTGATGACTGGATTTCCATTACGCCTGAAATCCAACTACTCTTTACAGAATTTTAGAGGTAAACTATGGTAAGTACACAAGAACAATTTGAACAGGTACAGGCTGTTAAAAAATCGATTAACACAGCTAGTGAAGAAGTGAAAAAACAAGCCTTGCTAGCCATGGCTGATCACTTAATAGCAGCTATTGAGGAGATTTTAGCAGCCAATGCCCTCGATATGGCAGCGGCCAAGGGGAAAATCTCAGATGTTATGTTGGATCGTCTTTATTTGGATGCAGGGCGTATTGAAGCAATGGCAACTGGGATTCGTGAAGTGGTTGCTTTACCAGATCCAATCGGTGAAGTTTTAGAAACAAGTCAGCTTGAAAATGGCTTGGTTATTACCAAGAAACGGGTGGCTATGGGGGTCATCGGTATTATCTATGAAAGCCGTCCAAATGTGACGTCTGACGCGGTTGCTTTGGCTCTCAAGAGTGGAAATGCAGTTGTTCTTCGTAGTGGGAAGGATGCCTACCAAACAGCTCATGCTATTGTTAAAGCCTTGAAAAAAGGCTTGGAGACAACGACCATTCACCCGGATGTGATTCAACTGGTGGAAGATACTAGCCGTGAAAGTAGCTATGCTATGATGAAGGCCAAGGGATATCTAGACCTTCTCATTCCTCGTGGAGGGGCTGGTTTGATCAATGCCGTGGTTGAAAATGCTATTGTACCAGTTATCGAGACAGGAACAGGCATTGTCCATGTTTATGTGGATAAGGATGCCGATGAGGACAAGGCACTGTCTATCATCAACAATGCTAAAACCAGTCGTCCTTCTGTCTGTAATGCCATGGAGGTTCTCCTCGTTCATGAAGACAAGGCAGCAATTTTCCTTCCTCGCTTGGAGCAAGTGCTGGTTGTAGATCGTAAGGAAGCTGGACTGGAACCAATTCAATTCCGCCTTGATAGCAAAGCAAGCCAGTTTATTTCAGGTCAAGCAGCTGAAGAACAAGATTTTGATACCGAGTTTTTAGACTATGTCCTAGCGGTTAAAGTTGTGAGTAGTTTAGAAGAAGCGGTTGCGCATATTGAAATCCACAGTACTCATCATTCGGATGCCATTGTGACGGAAAATGCTGAAGCTGCAGCTTACTTTACAGATCAAGTGGACTCTGCAGCAGTCTATATTAATGCCTCAACGCGTTTCACCGATGGTGGTCAATTTGGTCTTGGCTGTGAAATGGGGATTTCTACTCAAAAACTGCACGCGCGTGGTCCAATGGGCTTGAAAGAGTTGACCAGCTACAAGTATGTGGTTACTGGTGACGGACAGATAAGGGAGTAAGAGATGAAGATTGGATTTATCGGTTTGGGGAATATGGGTGCTAGTTTGGCCAAGGCTGTTTTGCAGGCAAAGACGGGTGATGACATTCTCCTTGCCAATCGCAGTCAAGCCAAGGTGGATGCTTTCATCGCTAACTTCGGTGGTCAGGCTTCCAATAATGAAGAAATCTTTGCAGATGCAGATGTGATTTTTCTAGGAGTTAAGCCTGCTCAGTTTTCTGAACTGCTTTCTCAATACCAAACCATCCTTGAAAAACGAGAGAGTCTTCTTTTGATTTCCATGGCAGCTGGATTGACTTTAGAAAAACTAGCAAGTCTTATCCCAAGTCAACACAGAATTATTCGTATGATGCCAAATACCCCTGCTTCTATTGGGCAAGGAGTGATTAGTTATGCCTTGTCTTCTAATTGTAGTGCTGAGGACAGTGAGCTCTTTTGTCAGCTGTTAGCAAATGCTGGCCTCTTGGTTGAACTAGGTGAAGGATTAATCGATGCAGCGACAGGTCTTGCAGGTTGTGGACCGGCCTTTGTCTATCTTTTTATCGAGGCCTTGGCAGATGCAGGTGTTCAGACTGGATTGCCACGAGAAACGGCCTTGAAAATGGCGGCTCAAACTGTGGTTGGAGCTGGTCAATTGGTCCTAGAAAGCCAAGAGCATCCTGGGGTCTTGAAAGACCAAGTTTGTAGCCCAGGAGGATCGACTATCGCTGGTGTAGCAAGTCTGGAAGCGCATGCTTTTCGAGGCACAGTCATGGACGCAGTTGGTCAAGCCTACAAGCGAACACAAGAACTAGGTAAATAAGAGGTGGCTTTGACTACCTCTTTTATGGTGGTTGAAATGAGAAGACAAAAAGATTGTCACAAACCCCTATTTTTTTGATAGAATAGAAGTAGTAAAAAAGAAATGAGTTAGACATGTCAAAAGGATTTTTAGTCTCTCTTGAGGGACCAGAGGGAGCAGGAAAGACCAGTGTTTTAGAGGCTTTACTCCCAATTTTAGAGGAAAAAGGAGTAGAGGTGCTGACGACCCGTGAACCTGGCGGAGTCTTGATTGGGGAGAAGATTCGTCAAGTGATTTTGGATCCAAGTCATACTCAGATGGATGCGAAGACAGAACTCCTTCTCTATATTGCCAGTCGCAGACAGCATTTGGTGGAAAAAGTTCTTCCAGCCCTTGAAGCTGGCAAGTTGGTTATTATGGATCGTTTCATCGATAGTTCTGTTGCCTATCAGGGATTTGGTCGTGGTTTGGACATTGACTCCATTGATTGGCTTAATAAATTTGCCACAGATGGCCTCAAACCTGATTTGACACTTTATTTTGACATCGAAGTGGAAGAGGGACTGGCTCGCATTGCTGCTAATAGTGACCGCGAGGTCAATCGTTTGGACTTGGAAGGTTTGGATTTACATAAAAAAGTTCGTCAAGGCTACCTTTCTCTTCTGGACAAAGAAGGAAATCGCATTGTCAAGATTGATGCCAGCCTCCCTTTGGACCAAGTGGTGGAAGCTACCAAGGCTGTCTTATTTGACAGAATGGGCTTGGCTAAATGAAACAAGAAGAATTAAAGGGTTGGCAGCCAGACCAGTTTGACCGCTTTGTCCGTATCCTAGAACAAGACCAGCTCAATCACGCCTATCTCTTTTCAGGTTTCTTTGGAAACTTGGAAATGGCGCAGTTTTTGGCTAAGAGCCTCTTTTGCACGGATAAGGTAGGCGTTTTGCCGTGTGAGAAATGCCGAAATTGCAAGCTGATTGAACAGGAAGAGTTTCCAGATGTTAGCTTGATTAAGCCAGTCAATCAGGTCATCAAGACAGAACGGATTCGTGAATTGGTGGGACAGTTTTCTCAAGCAGGGATTGAAAGCCAGCAGCAGGTTTTTATTATCGAGCAAGCTGAGAAAATGCATCCTAACGCGGCTAATTCTCTGCTCAAGGTTATCGAAGAACCCCAGAGTGAGGTTTATATTTTCTTCTTGACCAGCGATGAGGAAAAGATGTTACCGACTATCCGTAGTCGAACCCAGATTTTCCATTTTAAAAAGCAAGAAGAAAAGCTCATCTTACTCTTAGAACAAATGGGACTGGTTAAGAAAAAAGCAACTCTCTTAGCCCAGTTTTGTCAGTCACGAGCTGAAGCAGAAAAGTTGGCAAATCAGGCAAGTTTTTGGACCTTGGTCGATGAAAGTGAACGTCTACTAACCTGGTTATTATCCAAGAAAAAAGAAAGTTATCTCCAAGTTGCTAAATTAGCTAGCTTGGCAGATGACAAGGAAAAACAGGATCAGGTTTTACGGATTCTTGAAGTACTCTGTGGGCAGGACCTCCTGCAAGCAAGAGTTCGGGTAATTCTACAAGATTTGTTAGAAGCTAGAAAAATGTGGCAAGCTAATGTCAGCTTTCAAAATGCCATGGAAAATCTGGTCTTAAAAGAAATGTAAACTCAAAAATGAACGATAAAGAAAGGAAAGAGCTGGTTTATGGACAAAAAAGAATTATTTGACGCGCTGGATGATTTTTCCCAACAGTTATTGGTGACCTTGGCCGATGTGGAAGCCATCAAGAAAAATCTCAAGAGCTTGGTAGAGGAAAATACAGCTCTTCGCTTGGAAAATTCTAAGTTGCGAGAACGTTTGGGTGAGGTGGAAGCAGATGCTCCCGTCAAGGCCAAGCATGTTCGTGAAAGTGTCCGTCGAATCTATAAAGACGGATTTCACGTATGTAATGATTTTTATGGGCAACGTCGGGAGCAGGACGAAGAATGTATGTTCTGTGACGAGTTGTTATACAGGGAGTAAGCATGCAGATTCAAAAAAGTTTTAAGGGGCAGTCTCCCTATGGCAAGCTGTATCTAGTGGCAACGCCGATTGGCAATCTAGATGATATGACCTTTCGTGCTATCCAAACCTTGAAAGAAGTGGATTGGATTGCGGCTGAGGACACGCGCAATACAGGACTTTTGCTCAAGCATTTTGATATTTCCACCAAGCAGATTAGTTTTCATGAGCACAATGCCAAGGAAAAAATTCCTGATTTGATTGGTTTCTTGAAAGCAGGGCAAAGTATTGCTCAGGTATCCGATGCGGGTCTGCCTAGTATCTCAGACCCTGGTCATGATTTGGTTAAGGCAGCTATTGAGGAAGAAATTGCGGTTGTCACAGTTCCAGGAGCCTCTGCAGGTATTTCTGCATTGATTGCCAGTGGTTTAGCACCGCAGCCACATATCTTTTATGGCTTTTTACCAAGAAAATCAGGCCAGCAAAAGCAATTTTTCGACTCGAAAAAAGATTATCCTGAAACTCAGATTTTCTATGAATCGCCCCATCGTGTGGTAGATACGTTGGAAAATATGCTAGAAGTCTATGGTGACCGCTCGGTCGTCTTGGTTAGAGAATTGACCAAAATCTATGAAGAATACCAACGCGGTATCATTTCTGAGTTATTAGAAAGCATTGCTGAAACACCGCTCAAGGGTGAGTGTCTACTCATCGTTGAAGGTGCCAACCAAGATGTGGAGGAGAAGGACGAAGAGGATTTGTTTTCAGAAATACAAGTACGCATTCAGCAAGGCATGAAGAAAAACCAAGCTATCAAGGAAGTCGCTAAGATTTACCAGTGGAATAAAAGCCAGCTATACGCTGCCTACCACGACTGGGAAGAAAATGACTAAACAGGGAAGTTTGCCTTCTTCCCTTTTTTTGTTATACTAGTAGAAGAAAAAATTAGAAAGATTTGTGGGAGTGAAAAAGTCCGGGGGACTTTTTCAGCCTGAGCCAAGAAACTCGAAAGCGAAGTAAGTTCGGTTGGCTTTTTCAATGTGAATCTTGTCTTCACACTCCCAAAGAGGTATTAGTGTCGTGTCTCAATCTTATATCAATGTTATTGGTGCTGGTTTGGCAGGTTCTGAAGCAGCCTACCAAATCGCAGAACGTGGTATTCCGGTTAAACTTTATGAAATGCGTGGTGTCAAGCCTACACCTCAACACAAAACAGATAATTTTGCTGAGTTGGTTTGTTCTAATTCCTTACGTGGGGATGCTTTGACAAACGCTGTAGGGCTTCTCAAGGAAGAAATGCGTCGCTTGGGGTCTGTTATCTTGGAATCAGCAGAAGCTACACGTGTTCCTGCAGGCGGTGCCCTTGCGGTGGATCGCGACGGTTTCTCTCAAATGGTGACCGAAAAAGTGGCTAATCACCCCTTGATTGAAGTGGTGCGTGATGAAATTACAGAATTGCCAACTGACGTTATTACTGTGGTCGCTACTGGTCCTTTGACTAGCGATGCTCTGGCTGAAAAGATTCATGCCCTTAATGACGGCGATGGTTTCTATTTCTACGACGCGGCAGCGCCTATTATCGATGTCAACACTATTGATATGAGCAAGGTCTATCTCAAGTCTCGTTATGACAAGGGAGAGGCGGCCTATCTCAATGCCCCTATGACTAAACAAGAGTTTATGGATTTCCATGAAGCCTTGGTCAATGCGGAGGAAGCACCGCTCAATTCTTTTGAAAAAGAAAAGTACTTTGAAGGATGTATGCCTATAGAAGTCATGGCAAAACGTGGCATTAAAACCATGCTTTATGGTCCGATGAAACCAGTCGGTCTGGAGTATCCAGATGACTACACAGGACCTCGTGATGGAGAGTTCAAAACACCGTACGCGGTTGTCCAACTTCGTCAGGACAATGCGGCTGGTAGCCTCTACAATATCGTCGGTTTCCAAACCCACCTCAAATGGGGAGAACAAAAGCGTGTCTTCCAAATGATACCAGGTCTTGAAAATACTGAGTTTGTTCGTTATGGTGTTATGCACCGCAATTCTTACATGGATTCACCAAATCTTCTTGAGCAAACCTATCGTTCTAAGAAACAGCCCAACCTCTTCTTTGCTGGTCAAATGACGGGTGTGGAAGGCTATGTAGAGTCAGCAGCTTCAGGTTTGGTTGCGGGGATTAATGCTGCTCGTCTTTTCAAGGGAGAAAGCGAGGCTATTTTCCCAGAAACAACAGCAATTGGAAGTCTAGCTCATTACATCACCCATGCAGACAGCAAACATTTCCAACCAATGAATGTCAACTTCGGAATTATCAAGGAGTTGGAAGGCGAACGTATCCGTGATAAGAAGGCTCGTTATGAAAAAATTGCAGAGCGTGCCCTTGCCGACTTAGAGGAATTTTTAACAGTCTAATTTTTTTGAAAGAATTGCTCATGATACTATAAAAATCTTAGAAATTGTGATAAAATAGGTAGGATAAAAAAAGGAGAGTGAAAATGGCGAATCCCAAGTATAAACGTATTTTAATCAAGTTATCAGGTGAAGCCCTTGCCGGTGAACGTGGCGTAGGGATTGATATCCAAACAGTTCAAACAATCGCAAAAGAGATTCAAGAAGTTCATAGCTTAGGTATCGAAATTGCCCTTGTTATTGGTGGAGGAAATCTCTGGCGTGGAGAACCTGCAGCAGAAGCAGGAATGGACCGCGTTCAGGCAGATTACACAGGAATGCTTGGGACTGTTATGAATGCTCTTGTGATGGCAGATTCATTGCAACAAGTTGGGGTTGATACGCGTGTACAAACAGCCATTGCCATGCAACAAGTGGCAGAGCCTTACGTACGTGGACGTGCCCTTCGTCACCTTGAAAAAGGTCGTATCGTTATCTTTGGTGCTGGAATTGGTTCACCATACTTCTCAACAGATACAACAGCGGCTCTTCGTGCAGCTGAAATCGAAGCAGATGCCATCCTCATGGCTAAAAATGGTGTCGACGGTGTTTACAATGCCGATCCTAAGAAAGACAAGACAGCCGTTAAGTTTGAAGAATTGACTCACCGTGACGTTATCAACAAAGGACTTCGTATCATGGACTCAACAGCTTCAACCCTCTCAATGGACAACGACATTGACTTGGTTGTCTTCAATATGAACCAACCAGGCAACATCAAACGTGTCGTATTTGGGGAAAATATCGGAACAACAGTTTCAAATAATATCGAAGAAAAGGAATAAGAAAGATTATGGCTAACGCAATTATTGAAAAAGCTAAAGAGAGAATGACCCAGTCTCACCAATCACTTGCTCGTGAATTTGGTGGTATCCGTGCCGGTCGTGCCAATGCAAGCTTGCTCGACCGTGTACATGTAGAGTACTATGGAGTAGAAACTCCTCTTAACCAAATCGCTTCAATTACGATTCCAGAAGCGCGTGTTTTGTTGGTAACACCATTTGACAAATCTTCATTGAAAGATATCGAACGTGCCTTGAACGTTTCTGATCTTGGTATTACACCAGCTAACGATGGTTCGGTTATCCGTTTGGTTATCCCGGCTCTTACAGAAGAAACTCGTCGTGACCTTGCTAAAGAAGTGAAGAAGGTCGGTGAGAATGCTAAAGTGGCTGTCCGCAATATCCGTCGTGATGCTATGGACGAAGCTAAGAAACAAGAAAAAGCAAAAGAAATCACTGAAGACGAATTGAAGACTCTTGAAAAAGACATTCAAAAAGTAACAGACGATGCTGTTAAACACATCGACGACATGACTGCCAACAAAGAAAAAGAACTCTTGGAAGTCTAAAAATAAACAGAAAAACTCAGTTGGCATTGCTGGCTGAGTTTTATTCGAAAGAAGGAAATATGAATACAAATCTTGCAAGTTTTATCGTTGGACTCATCATCGATGAAAATGACCGTTTTTACTTTGTGCAAAAGGATGGCCAAACCTATGCGCTTGCCAAGGAAGAAGGTCAACATACAGTAGGTGATACGGTCAAAGGTTTTGCCTATACAGATATGAAGCAAAAACTCCGCTTGACGACTCTAGAAGTGACTGCTACTCAGGACCAATTTGGTTGGGGCCGTGTCACAGAAGTTCGTAAGGACTTGGGTGTCTTTGTCGATACCGGTCTACCTGATAAGGAAATAGTTGTGTCACTCGATATCCTCCCTGAGCTCAAGGAACTCTGGCCTAAGAAGGGCGACCAACTCTACATCCGCCTTGAAGTGGACAAGAAAGACCGAATCTGGGGACTCTTGGCTTATCAAGAAGACTTCCAACGTCTGGCTCGTCCTGCATACAACAACATGCAGAACCAAAACTGGCCAGCCATTGTTTACCGCCTCAAGCTATCAGGAACTTTTGTTTACCTACCAGAAAATAATATGCTTGGCTTTATCCATCCTAGCGAACGCTACGCAGAGCCACGTTTGGGGCAAGTGTTGGATGCGCGTGTCATTGGTTTCCGTGAGGTGGACCGTACTCTTAATCTATCTCTCAAACCGCGTTCCTTTGAAATGTTGGAAAATGATGCTCAGATGATTTTGACCTACTTGGAAAGCAATGGCGGGTTCATGACCTTAAATGACAAGTCATCTCCTGAAGATATCAAGGCAACTTTTGGCATTTCTAAAGGTCAGTTCAAGAAAGCACTTGGCGGCTTGATGAAGTCTGGTAAAATCAAGCAAGACCAGTTTGGGACAGAGTTGATTTAGGGTGCTATATGAGAAAATCATTTTACACTTGGCTCATGACCGGGCGTAATCCTAAAAGTAACAGTCCCAAAGCCATCTTAGCAGATCTCGCTTTTGAAGAGTCGGCATTCCCAAAACATACGGATGATTTCGATGAGGTCAGTCGCTTTTTGGAAGAACATGCCAGTTTCTCTTTCAACCTAGGAGACTTTGATGCTATCTGGCAAGAATACTTAGAACACTAGACTTTATTCATTGGGTTTGGGCTAGTAATTTATCGATCCCTTTGCTATAATAAAAAGAAATAAAAGGATTAGAGAGGTTCTTTATTTGAAGGAACATTCAATAGACATTCAACTGAGTCATCCAGATGACCTGTTTCATCTTTTTGGTTCCAATGAGCGCCATCTTCGTTTAATGGAAGAAGAGCTTGATGTGGTGATTCATGCCCGTACGGAGATTGTCCAGGTTTTGGGAGAAGAATCTGCCTGTGAGGAAGCCCGTCAGGTTATTCAAGCTCTCATGGTCTTGGTAAATCGTGGGATGACTGTCGGTACGCCAGATGTGGTAACTGCGATTAGCATGGTCAAAAATGATGAAATTGACAAGTTTGTTGCCCTTTATGAAGAAGAAATTATCAAGGACAATACAGGGAAGCCTATTCGTGTCAAAACTCTAGGTCAAAAGCTTTATGTGGATAGTGTTAAACAGCACGATGTGACCTTTGGGATTGGGCCGGCAGGGACAGGGAAGACCTTTCTCGCAGTGACCTTGGCAGTGACTGCCCTTAAACGTGGGCAAGTCAAGCGGATTATCCTCACTCGACCAGCAGTCGAAGCAGGTGAGAGTCTAGGTTTTCTTCCGGGTGATCTTAAGGAGAAGGTAGATCCTTACCTTAGACCGGTTTATGATGCCTTGTATCAGATTCTTGGGAAAGACCAAACAACTCGTCTCATGGAGCGTGAAATTATCGAGATTGCCCCCCTTGCCTACATGCGTGGACGAACCTTGGAGGATGCCTTTGTCATTCTCGATGAGGCGCAAAATACGACCATCATGCAGATGAAGATGTTTTTGACTCGTTTAGGCTTTAATTCTAAGATGATTGTCAATGGAGATATTAGTCAGATTGACCTTCCGCGTAACGTCAAGTCCGGTTTGATTGATGCCCAAGAAAAGCTCAAGAATATCCATCAAATTGACTTTGTTCATTTTTCAGCCAAGGATGTGGTTCGTCATCCAGTTGTCGTTCAGATTATCCGAGCTTATGAACCAGTACCGGTCAAGAATGAAGAGAGTGAAGAATTAGATCCTCAAGCTCTATCAGAAGGATAGTTATTTTGTACTTAAAGTTATCTCAATACAATGTTTCATTCAATATCCTTATCTTAGTTAGAAACTTTTTAAGCGGTGGAAATCTATGGAATCAATTTTTGTAAAATTTGCCCAGTATCCGTCTATAGAAACAGAGTGTTTATTGCTCCGACCTGTAACCTTGGATGATGCGGAAGAAATGTTTGACTATGCCTCGGACAGAGAAAATACGCGCTACACTTTTCCAACAAATCAAAGTTTGGAAGAAACCAAGAATAACATTGCTCAGTTCTACTTGGCCAATCCCTTGGGACGTTGGGGAATAGAACTAAAAAGCAATGGTCAGTTTATCGGAACTATTGACTTACACAAGATTGATCCTGTTCTTAAGAAGGCGGCTATTGGCTACATTATCAATAAAAAGTATTGGAATCAAGGATTGACGACAGAAGCCAATCGCGCCGTAATTGAGCTAGCTTTTGAGAAGATTGGAATGAACAAGTTGACCGCCCTTCACGATAAGGACAATCCTGCATCTGGAAAGGTCATGGAGAAATCAGGAATGCATTTTTCTCACGAAGAACCTTATGCTTGTATGGACCAGCATGAAAAAGGCAGAATCGTTACAAGAGTTCATTATGTCTTGACCAAGGAAGACTATTTTGCAAATAAATAAGCAGTTGAGAAGAAATTTTTCGACTGTTTTTTTCTTCCTCTTACGAATAATCTAAGAGAGGAGAAAATATGGAAGTAATTATCGAGAAAATCAAAGAGTATAAAATCATTGTCATCTGTACTGGTCTGGGCTTGCTTGTGGGAGGATTTTTCCTGCTAAAACCAGCTCCACAAATACCTGTTAAAGAGACGAATTTGCAGGCTGAAGTTGTAGCTGTTTCCAAGGATTCATTGGCTGAAAAGGAAGTGAAAAAGGAAGAGAAGGACGAACCTCTTGAACAAGATTTGATCACAGTAGATGTGAAGGGGGCTATCAAATCGCCAGGGATTTATGACTTGCCAGTAGGTAGTCGGGTCAATGATGCTGTTCAAAAGGCGGGTGGCTTGACAGAGCAAGCAGACAGCAAATCGCTCAATCTAGCTCAGAAAGTTAGTGATGAAGCTCTGGTTTACGTTCCAACTAAGGGAGAAGAAGCAGCTAGTCAACAGACTGGTTCTGGGACAGCTTCTTCAACGAGCAAGGAAAAGAAGGTCAATCTCAACAAGGCCAGTCTGGAAGAGCTCAAGCAGGTCAAGGGTCTGGGTGGCAAACGAGCTCAGGATATTATCGACCATCGTGAATCAAATGGGAAATTCAAGTCGGTTGATGAACTCAAGAAGGTTTCTGGTATTGGTGCTAAAACGATAGAAAAGCTAAAAGACTATGTTACAGCGGATTAAGAATTTCCCAATTCCCCTAATCTATCTGAGTTTTCTATTGCTCTGGCTTTATTACGCCATTTTCTCAGCATCATATATCGCACTGTTAGGCTTCGTTTTTCTGCTGGTCTGTCTCTTTCTCCAATTTCCGTGGAAGTCTGTTGGTAAAGTTCTAGTGCTTTGTGGAATTTTTGGATTCTGGTTTGTTTTTCAAAATTGGCAACAGAGTCATGCTAGTCAAAACCTAGCAGATTTTGTTGAAAGGGTACGGATTTTGCCCGACACTATTAAGGTCAATGGTGACAGTCTATCCTTTCGTGGCAAGGCTGATGGACGCATTTTTCAAGTCTATTATAAATTCCAATCCGAGGAGGAGAAAGAAACCTTTCAAGCCTTAACAGACCTTCATGAGATAGGACTAGAAGGAAAACTTTCAGAACCAGAAGGGCAGAGGAATTTTGGTGGTTTTGACTACAAAGCTTATCTGAAAACTCAAGGGATTTACCAGACTCTCAATATCAAAAAAATCCAGTCACTTCAAAAGGTTGGCAGTTGGGATATAGGAGAAAATCTATCCAGCTTACGTCGAAAGGCTGTAGTTTGGATTAAGACGCACTTTCCAGACCCTATGCGCAACTACATGACAGGGCTTCTATTAGGACATCTGGACACGGACTTCGAGGAGATGAATGAGCTTTATTCCAGTCTAGGAATTATCCATCTTTTTGCCTTGTCCGGTATGCAGGTAGGGTTTTTCATGGATGGATTTAAGAAACTTCTCTTGCGATTGGGTTTGACCCAAGAAAAGTTGAAATGGCTGACTTATCCCTTTTCTCTTATCTATGCGGGCCTGACTGGATTTTCAGCATCGGTCATTCGCAGTCTTTTGCAAAAGTTACTGGCTCAACATGGTATTAAGGGCTTGGATAATTTTGCCCTGACTGTGCTTGTCCTCTTTATCGTCATGCCCAACTTTTTCTTGACAGCAGGAGGAGTCTTATCCTGCGCCTATGCTTTTATCTTGACCATGACCAGCAAAGAAGGGGAGGGGCTCAAGGCTGTTGCTAGAGAAAGTCTAGTCATTTCCTTGGGAATATTGCCCATTTTATCTTTCTATTTTGCAGAATTTCAGCCTTGGTCTATCCTCTTGACATTTGTCTTTTCCTTTCTATTTGACTTGGTCTTCTTACCGCTCTTGTCTATCTTATTTGCCCTTTCCTTTCTCTATCTAGTTATTCAGCTTAATTTTCTCTTTGAGTGGTTGGAGGGGATTATTCGCTTGGTATCGCAGGTGGCAAGTAGGCCTCTGGTCTTTGGACAACCCAATGCATGGTTATTGATAATACTATTAATTTCTTTGGCTTTGGTCTATGATTTGAGAAAAAACATTAAAAGTCTAACAGTATTGAGCTTATTGATTGCAAGTCTCTTTTGCTTGACCAAGCATCCACTGGAAAATGAAGTTACTATACTGGATGTAGGGCAAGGCGAGAGTCTTTTCCTACGGGATGTAACTGGGAAAACCATTCTCATAGATGTGGGCGGTAAGGCAGAGTCTAGCAAGAAAATTGAGGATTGGCAAGAAAAGGTGACGACCAGCAATGCCCAGAGAACCTTGATACCCTATCTCAAAAGTCGAGGAGTAGCCAAGATTGATCAGCTAGTTTTGACCAATACAGACAAGGAGCATATTGGAGATTTGTTGGAGGTGACCAAGGCTTTCCATGTAGGCGAAATTTTAGTGTCAAAAGGCAGTCTGAAACAGAAGGAATTTGTGGCAGAACTACAGGCGACTCAAACCAAGGTGCGTAGTGTGACAGTAGGAGAGGGCTTGCAAATTTTTGGAAGTCAGTTAGAAGTCCTATCTCCAAGGAAAATGGGAGATGGAGGGTATGAAGATTCTCTGGTTCTGTATGGAAAACTCTTGGATAAGTACTTTCTCTTCACAGGAAATTTGGAGGAGAAAGGAGAGAAGGACTTGCTGAAGCAATATCCTGACTTAGAGGTGGATGTATTGAAAGCTGGCCAACATGGATCTAAAAAATCATCAAGTCCAGCTTTTCTAGAACAGTTCAAACCTGAGATTACTCTTATCTCAGTTGGAAAGAACAATCGAACGAAACTCCCCCATCAGGAAACCTTGACACGACTGGAAGGTATCAATAGTAAAGTTTACCGAACTGACCAGCAAGGAGCTATACGTTTTAAAGGGTGGAATAGTTGGAAGTTTGAAACGGTTGGTTAATGAGCCGAAACTTTTCAAAAAAATAACTTTTTATCTTGACAAGAGCTAGAAAACTTGATATCATATAAAAGTTGAGAAAAGCAGAAGTGAGAGCTTCTCGCCTTGTGACATCAAGTTGCCTGGCCCTACGGATGAAAAGTTTCTAAGAAACGCTATCATAACGTGCGGGCTTGTATATTTACGAGTCCGCTATTGTTTTTCTCTAATAAAACAAAAGAGGTGAAAACCATAGCAAAGCAAGACTTATTCATCAATGATGAGATTCGTGTACGTGAAGTTCGCTTGATTGGTTTTGAAGGAGAACAGCTAGGCATCAAGCCACTCAGTGAAGCGCAAGCTTTGGCTGATAACGCTAATGTTGACCTAGTATTGATTCAACCCCAAGCCAAACCCCCTGTTGCAAAAATTATGGACTACGGTAAGTTCAAATTTGAGTACCAGAAGAAGCAAAAAGAACAACGTAAAAAACAAAGTGTTGTTACTGTGAAAGAAGTTCGTCTAAGTCCAACGATTGACAAGGGTGACTTTGATACAAAACTTCGCAATGCACGCAAATTCCTTGAAAAAGGAAATAAAGTTAAGGTATCTATTCGCTTTAAGGGTCGTATGATTACCCATAAAGAGATTGGTGCAAAAGTTTTAGCCGAGTTTGCTGAAGCAACTCAAGATATTGCAATCATCGAACAACGTGCTAAAATGGATGGACGTCAAATGTTCATGCAATTGGCGCCAGCGACTGACAAAAAATAATTGTCAGAAAGTTAAATAAAGGAGAAAAAATCATGCCAAAACAAAAAACACACCGCGCATCAGCTAAACGTTTCAAACGTACAGGTTCTGGTGGACTTAAACGTTTCCGTGCTTACACTTCTCACCGTTTCCACGGAAAAACTAAGAAACAACGTCGTCATCTTCGTAAAGCATCTATGGTGCATTCAGGAGATTACAAACGTATCAAAGCAATGCTTACTCGCTTGAAATAATAGCTTGACTGTAAGTAAACAATTCTAGGAAATATTTGGAGGAAATAAAACATGGCACGTGTTAAAGGTGGCGTTGTATCACGCAAACGTCGTAAACGTATTCTTAAATTAGCAAAAGGTTACTATGGAGCTAAACACATCTTGTTCCGTACTGCAAAAGAACAAGTAATGAACTCTTACTACTATGCATACCGTGACCGTCGTCAGAAAAAACGTGACTTCCGCAAATTGTGGATCACTCGTATCAATGCGGCAGCTCGTATGAACGGACTTTCATACTCACAATTGATGCATGGTTTGAAATTAGCTGAGATCGAAGTTAACCGTAAAATGCTTGCTGACTTGGCTGTTAACGATGCAGCAGCTTTCACAGCTCTTGCAGATGCAGCTAAAGCAAAACTTGGTAAATAATAACTGATAAGACTGGAACAGGATTGTCCCAGTCTTTTTGAAAATAAAGGAGAAAAATATGGCTTCAAAAATGGGCTCTTTGTCAACTGTAGTGGGTTGAAGAAAAGCTAAGATCGAGAAAGGACGAAATTCGTCCTTTCTTTTTTGATGTTGAGAGCGATAAAAATCCGTTTTTTGAAGTTTTCAAAGTTCCGAAAACCAAATGAATTCCGCTTAATAAGTTTGATGAGATTATTAGTGGCTTCCAATTTTGCGTTGGAATAGGGTAGTTGAAGAGCGTTGACGATTTTCTCTTTATCCTTGAGAAAAGTTTTAAAGACAGTCTGAAAAAGAGGATGAACCTGTTTAAGATTGTCCTCAATAAGTCCGAAGAATTTGTCTGGCTCCTTGTTCTGAAAGTGAAAAAGCAAGAGCTGATAGAGATTATAGTGGTGTCTCAAGTCTTCTGAATAGCTCAAAAGCTTGTCTAGAATCTCTTTATTCGTTAAGTGCATACGAAAAGTAGGGCGATAAAATCGTTTATCACTCAGTTTACGACTATCCTGCTGGATGAGCTTCCAGTAGCGCTTGATGGCCTTGTATTCATGAGATTTTCGATTGAACTGATTCATGATTTGGACACGGACACGACTCATAGCACGGCTGAGATGTTGTACAATGTGAAAGCGATCAAGTACAATTTTAGCACACGGGAAAAGTTG